>JAYUJG010000297.1:0-1884 GCA_043765355.1 Acidobacteriaceae bacterium
GCGGTCACGATCCACGGCCCCAGCGGACAGAAAGTGTCAATCCCCTTGCAGAAACTGAACACGCCCGATTTCATTTCGCGGCGCTGAATGTCGCGCGCCGTGATGTCGTTGAAAATTACGTATCCGCCGATGTAGTCGGGCGCTTCTTCCGGCGTAAAGTGCTTGCCGCCTTTCTTCAGCACAACCGCCAGCTCCAGTTCGTAGTCCAGTTCCTGCGTCAGGTGCTCCGGATAGATCACGGCCTCGTCTGTCCCAATGATGGCGTCGGTGTTCTGAAAAAAAACTATCCACGGCATCACCGGATGAGAAAATCCGGCTTTCGTAGCTTCTTCATGATGCTCGCGAAAATTTCCCGCGGTATGGAAAAACTTCTTGGGAATGATCGGAGCTTTAAGCTGCACGTCGCCGAGCGAATAAACGACCGTCTCGCCACGAGGACCGGTAACGTCGGCGCCGAGGTGGTTGACGAAGTCGAGCGCCTGACGCGCCGCATCCAGGCTGGTGTCACCGCCGCGAAACAGCGCGCGCATGTCGGGCGGCACCAGCGCATCCGCCATCCGATAAAAAATAGCTTCGCCGTCAACGTCGCGCAAATAGAGCGCGCAAGCCAAATGCAGATCGACAATTTTGGCGTCACCAACCAGCGCGCCGATCCGCGATTGGCGAGCGGCATTCTCAAACGTCACAAGTTTCATAGGGTTTTGCCAGCAGGGAAAGCAACCTCAAATCTTATTGAGGGAAACGAACATTGTCCAACGAGCCGTTGAAACGAGCTGGGAAAGAAGCGGATATTAAGTCTTTGCGTTCTTCGCGCCTTCCCTAGCGACCTTTGCGGTTTAGGATTTTCGCTGGATTCTCGCGAAGATCAAGATACCCGATGCTCCGATTTCTTCATTTGACCGCAACATTCAGATAGTCCGTGCGGCCCGATCGCCCTATATTACCCGCATGGCCACCAATGCGATACTTTCAACTGAAGAAGCAGCGATGAAGCGAACATCACAACAGGCAAGACTTCAGATCGAAGCGCAGATCGACGAAACGCGCTGGCGAGCTGTCCTTGATCGCGACAGCTCGCTCGACGGCGCTTTTGTCTTCGGCGTGTCGAGCACCGGCATCTTCTGCCGCCCGTCGTGTCCGGCAAAACGCCCGCGCCGCGAAAACGCAAGCTTCTTCGACAATTTTGTCCAAGCCGAACAAGCCGGCTACCGTGCCTGCCTGCGCTGCCGTCCGAAAGCAGTCGACGGAAACCCGCAAGCCGCGCTGGTTCGCGCGATGTGCCGCTACATCGAGCAACATATGGAAGACCGCCTCACACTGGCTCTCCTGGCAAAGGAATTCCGCCTGAGTCCGTTCCACTTGCAGCGCACCTTCAAATCAGTGCTGGGCGTTTCGCCCAAAGCCTACATCGACGCCGTCCGCCTGCGCCAAGTGAAACACAACTTACAGGCCGGTCACGACGTAACCACCGCCCTCTACGCCGCCGGATACGGCTCCAGCAGCCGTCTCTACGATCGCACCGCCGCCCAACTCGGCATGACTCCGGAAAAATATCGGCGAGGCGCCGTCGCTGCCGTAGTCCGCTACACCATCGCCAGTTCGCCGCTCGGACGCATGTTGATCGCCGCCACCGACAAAGGCATCTGCTCAATTCAATTCGCTGATAACGATCAGCAACTCCAGCAAGGCCTGATCCGCGAGTTCCCCTTCGCCACCCGCCGCCGCGACGATGCGGCCATGGCCGAATGGAGCGTGAATCTCACTCGTCTAATGGAGGGACGCGAGACGAATCCCTCCCTCCCGCTAGACATCCGCGCCACCGCCTTTCAACGCAGAGTCTGGGAGGCCCTGCAAAGAATTCCCCGAGGAGAAACCCGCTCCTAT
>JAYUJG010000298.1:0-2804 GCA_043765355.1 Acidobacteriaceae bacterium
AGGTTCAACGTACAGTTCCGCGCGGAGATCTTCAACATTCTCAATCACGCCAACTTTGCCCCGCCCTCTACGCCCAACAGCACCGATATCTTTGATGGAACGGGAGCTTTGTCGTCTTCGGTAGGCCAGATCACCAGAACCACTACCACGGCGCGCGAAATCCAGTTCGCGGTCAAAATAGTCTTCTAGTCCGGCTCGCAAGGTGACGTGTGGATAGCGACAATCAAACAACAATTATGAGGGGGGCTACCCTTCCGCCGGGATTGACCCGGCGGAATTTATTGCAGCAGGCCGCATGGATTTCCACGGCAGCGGCATGGCCACGGATTGCCTGGGCTGCCGCTGAAGACGCCAAGCTCGCCATCAGCCCGGTGATGCAGAAGCTCAGTGCCTACATGGCTGAGGCTCGCGACCGGCCGTTGCCTGCCAGAGTGGCCCAGGAGACTGCACACCACATCCTCGACACCATGGCCGCCATGGTTTCAGGATCTGAGCTTCAGCCGGGGCGCCTGGCGATCGAGTTCGCGCGCAGTTATGGCGGCGAGAAGATTTCTACCGTTGTCGCTTCCAATATTCTCTGCGGGCCGATCGAGGCAGCGCTTGCCAACGGACAACTCGCTCACTCCGATGAAACCGACGACGATTTCACTACCGGAGGCGCGCATCCCGGTTGCGCCGTGGTGCCGGCGGCGCTGGCTGCGGGAGAGCGCTTTGGCGTCAGCGGCACACACTTCCTGCGTGCGGTTGCGCTCGGCTACGACGTTGCCATGCGTGCCATGAAGACAGTCGGTCCGGGGATGAAGGAGACGCATCCGCTGGTTGGCACCATGGGCGCTACAGCCGCTGCCGGGTGCGCTGCTAGTCTCACCGAACAGCAGATGCGCTGGCTGCTCGACTACGCGGCCCAGCAGGCGGGCGCCGGCATCGGCTCGTGGCGGCGCGACACCGATCATGTCGAGAAGGCTTTCGTTTTTGCCGGCATGGGCGCGCGCAACGGAGTCAACGCTGCTCTCGTTGTTCAAGCCGGTTGGACGGGTGCCAACGACATTCTCTCCGGACCTAACAATTTCGTGGAATCCTACAATCCCAAGGCCGATCCCGCCGGAATGATCGATCAACTTGGCGACGGCATTGCCGAGCACTACGGCATCGTGCAGACGACCATCAAGAAATGGACCACCGGCGGCCCGATCCAGGCCCCCCTCGACGCGCTCGAGGCGATGCGCAAGAAGCACCCCTTCGATGCGGATCAAGTGAAGCAGGTCGTTGTGCGCGCCGCCACCAGCGCGGCCTACACCGTGAACAACCGCGATATGCCCGATATTTCCTTGCAGCATCTTGTCGCCGTGATGCTGCTGGATAAAACAGTTTCTTTCCGCGCCGCCCACGACAAGGCGCGCATGTCGGATCCGGTTGTGCTTCGCCAGCGTGCCAAGGTTCAGCTCATGCCCGACGCGGAACTGGAGAAGTTAATCCCGCTGCGCGTAGCCATCGTCGAAGTCACCTTCAACGACGCTACGCTCCTCAGCGAGCGGGTCGAGCATGTGCGTGGGACGCCGGAGAATCCGATGACTCGCGAAGAAGTAGTTGCCAAGGCGCGCGAATTGATGTCGCCCGTTCTCGGCGTGGCTGCGGGCTCCGCCCTGATCGAGCACGTGCTGGCACTTGACAGCGTGAAAGACATCCGCGAGCTTCGTCCGCTATTGCAGGCCAGAGAAGGCCCTGGTAGCGCCGCCATCCTGCCGGCAATCCTCGGCGCAGTCTCGCAGTCGTAGCGGCGGGCGAGATGTCCCCCGGACAGCCGCCGGGACGGCAGCGCTACGGTCCCGAGTTGGGCCCTCCCGAGCACGAATTGTTTTTAATGTTCGCTTAATGCGTACTTCATGTTGATCCTCACTAATGTAAACGGCACTTTTTTGTGAAGTCGCAACTGCGGCGGTCTTGTTACCCAAAATACGGGAGGTCAAAGTGAAACACTCGAAATTTATGATTTTGTGGCCTATGTTCTTCGCGCTCGTAACCGGTCTCTGGGCACAACCGAAGCCCGTTCTTGAACTCGTGCATACCACACCACTACCGGATCTTCACGATGGCGATTTTGACCATTTCACTCCGGACCTCGAGGGCAACCGCCTCTTTGCCACGGCAGAAGAGAACGCAAAAGTCCTGGTCTTCGATCTCAAGACCAATAACCTGATCCACACGATTAGCGATCTCAAGGCTCCGCATTCGATGCTCTATCGCGGCGATCTTAAAAGGCTTTTTGTGGTCGATAGTGATCTGGCGGAAATCAAAATCTACGACACCGATTCCTACAAGCCGTCCGGGAGTATCAGGCTGAGGGAAGGCGCGGACGCCAGCGCCTATGATCCTTCGACGAAGTACCTGTATGTGGTGAACGGCGGCAAGGATGCCAAGCTGCCCAACGCTTACATCACGGTTGTGGATACGACGACCGGCAAAACCGCTGGAGAAATCAAGATCGACTCCGACGACGTGGAAGGCATGGCGATCGAAAAGGCCGGGCCTCGGATATTTGTCGTGATCCGCGGCAATAACTCCATTGAAGTGTTCGATCGCGCCAGGCTTTCTTTGTTGGCGACCTGGTCGATTGCGGAACAAGGCAAGAAGCCGACAGCGATTGCGTTCGATGAAGACGGGCACCGGCTATTTGTAGGGCCCCGCGATCCGGGAAAATTAGTAGTCCTGGATTCCGATTCCGGCAAACTTGTGGCCAGCTTGCCGGCGGTGGCGATGGTCGATGATATGGCGTATGACGCGCAACATAAACGCCTCTATTTTGC
>JAYUJG010000299.1:0-6085 GCA_043765355.1 Acidobacteriaceae bacterium
TTTTTCCGCAAGCTGTAAAACCGCTCAGAGAAGGTTCGCGAGCGCGTAGCTTGTGCTGCGGCCGCCTTCTGAACTGCGAACCAGAATGCGCTGCTCGACCAGATGCGCGAGGTCGCGGAGCGCGGTGTCCGGGGAAGACTTGGTGAGTTTCGCATACTTGGTGGTGGTGAGTTTGCCTTCGAGACCGTCAAGAAGCCGGTTCAACACAAGTCGCTGACGGTGGTTCAGGGCAGCGCCCTGTGTGCGCTCCCAAAATCGAGCCTTGGCGAGGACGCCGCCGAGAACCGTGTGCGCGCAGTCGATGGCGCGGCCGAGGCATCCCAGGAACCATTCCATCCAAGGAGTGATGTCCATGTCGGCCTTTTGCGTCCGTTCAAGAATGTCGTAGTAAGTGGCGCGTTCCTGCCGAATCTGTGCCGACATGCTGTAGAAGCGTTGGGAACTGTTCTCGGAGCGGGCGAGGGCCATGTCGGCGACCGCGCGAGCAATGCGGCCGTTGCCGTCGTCAAACGGGTGAATCGAAACGAGCCACAGATGCGCCAGCCCTGCTTTCATGACCGGATCGATGTCGGAATCGTGGTTGAACCCGTCCAGGAATGCATGCACCTCCTGGTCAACGCGCGGAGCAGAGGGAGCCTCGAAGCGAACACGCTCCATGCCGACGGGGCCGGATACGACTTGCATCGGCCCCGTGCTGTCGTCTCGCCAAGCCCCAACCTTTATCTTGTGCATGCCACTGCGTCCGGTGGGAAAAAGGGAGGCGTGCCAGGCGAACAGCCTTTCGGCGGTGAGCGGCTGGGAGTAGTTTCGGGTGGCGTCGAGCATCATTTCGACAACGCCTTCGACGTTGCGGTCGGCGGGCTTGAGCGCGCCGACATCGATTCCAAGATGGCGGGCGATGGAGGACCGCACCTGTTCTGCGTCAAGGTTCTCGCCCTCAATCTCACTGCTTTTGATGACGTCGGCGGTGAGGGTCTGCAATACAGCTTCCTGGCGGAGATTGAAGCCCAAGGCACCCATGTGGCCGATCAATAAGCCCTGCTGGTGACGCACATGGGCTAGGGACCTAGCCAGGCGTTCCCCATTCCAGTGAAAGTGGGGCCAGGAGGGTAGTTGATGGATATACATTTGATGGATATACATTCTCCGCACAATCTGCGGAGATTATAGTATATTCACCGCAGGTTATGCGGAGAATATGCAAGCTATTCCCCGCAACGGGATGGGAGATACGGGAGCATAAACGGAGGTTTGTTGTGGAAATGATTGAAAACAAATGAGTTTGTGGCAGCCGGACCTGTAAGCCGAATTCTGTCTGCCTTGCGGCAGGACGGTCATTCCTCTGGGCCACGCATTACTGCGAGGCTCAAGCGACCTACCCGGAGGTTGTGGCGCGCCGAGCCGGCACGCGTGGCTGTGAAGCCGAGGCCTCGCAGCAACTCCCTCCCTATTTGGTCTTGCTCCGTGTGGGGTTTGCCCTGCCCGGCGCATTACTGCGACGGCGGTGCGCTCTTACCGCACCTTTTCACCCTTACCAGAGCCTTGCGGCCCGGGCGGTATGTTTTCTGTGGCACTTTCCGTCGAACCGAGTCTCCCGCCCTTCGCAAAGAACACGAAAGGACGGGGCACCCAATCCTCCCGGACGTTATCCGGCACACTGCTCTGCGGAGTTCGGACTTTCCTCCCGTCGATATTCGAAAATAGCAACGAGCGACCGTCCGGTCCGGCTGCCAACAGGATCATTATAGAGCAGGATGGCCGATGGTCGTGGCGAATCGACTAACCCTTGGGAGCGAGAATGAACACATAGAGCAGTAGGGCGGCGCCGATCAGCAATGGAATCAGTCCGACGAGGTAGACGGGTTCGTCGCGGACCAGCCCATGCAGCAGGGCCATGACGCCGATGCCGACGGCGGTGGTGACGAGGCCGCTTAGTTGCAGACCCTCGACTCGGTGTCTTACGGTGCTCTTCTCCTGCGCCTGGAGCAAGTCGATGGCGGCGCGAGCACCATCCCCCGAGCTCTCGGCGATTTTCTTCAGGGTTTCACTCTTGTAGTAGGCCTCCCGTTCCTTGCGGCGGGCGTCTGACCAGGCAGCGACGGCGAGAAACGAAAATAGCGCGATGCTTCCCACGACGGGGATCATCACGGCTGCGACTTCGGCTAAATTGCGACTCACATCGTATGACATCGTTGGCTCCTTGAAGTTCTCGGCTTTTGTCCGGCTTGGGTTCGGTGTTCGTGCAGTAAGACCGGGGCGGTCGGCTGCCGGTTGCGAATTATTTGCGGGCTGCGGCACCGACAGGAAAGAAACAAATTGCAACCGTCTTAGGTCCGGACGTGTCGTACCTTATGAGGCAGAGGTAGCAGTGAGCGCGAGCGACGACCAAGCCGATGTGGAGAAGGTGTTGGGTGGGGACATTTCGGCTTTTGAGGGGATCGTGAGGCGCTGGCAAGGTCCGCTGGTCAACCTTGCTTATCGCTTTTGCCAAGATCGAGGCCGAGCGGAAGAAATGGCGCAGGAAGCGTTTCTGCGCAGTTACCGCGGACTCGGCCAGTGGCGCAAAGACGCGGCATTTTCGACCTGGCTGTTTGCGGTGGCGACGAACCTGTATCGTTCGGAGCTGAGGCGGATTCCCGCGCGGACGATTGGGCTCGATGAGGTGGCGGAGCCGATGGATGCGCGGGCTTCCGATGGCGGCCTGGAAGATCGAGACCGGGATCTGGCGGTACGGCGCGCGGTGCTGGCTTTGCCAGGGAAGTATCGCGAGGCTCTGACGCTCTACTATTTTCACGACATGGATGTGCCGACGGCGGCGAAGAGTCTTGGAGTTCCAGAGGGCACGGTGAAGGCAAGATTGTTCCGGGGGCGAGAAATACTGCGTGGCAAACTTCCGCGGCAATTGGCAGTGCCGCGTGTGAAGGAGGCTTGATGATGAGGGACGACATGAGGCACGACGAGGACGAGATGGACCGCATTTTTTCTGGGGAGGACGAAATCCAGCCGTCATCGGGCTTCGCCGCGTCGGTGATGGAAGCGGTGCAGCGCGAGGCGGTGGGGCCGCCGCCGATTCCGTTTCCGTGGATGCGGGCGCTGCCTGGTTTGGTGGTCGCGGGTCTTGCTGTGGTGCTGGTTGTGATGGCGGCGGTGGTTGCTGGGGGGCAAGTGGAGGCAGCGACAGTTCACCGGCCGTCCATGTCTATGTCATGGTTATCGTTATTGTTGTCGTCTCCGCTGGTCTTCCAGGGAAACGTGGGGAGCGCGGCAATTTGGGGCGTTCTTGCGGTGGGGGTGACTTTCGTATCGGTGAACCTCTCGATGCGGCTTGCGTCGGGCAGGGGATAGATGGAGTTTAGTTGGCTGCCGTTCCTACACATAACATGCCTGTACTGGTCATTTTCAGGGTAGAAGTCGCACCCTGCAAATCGCAATAAGCCCAGCCTGTACTGTTAAACTGATACTCGATAAAAGTGCCGGAGCCCCTGGTTCGGGAGTCTAAGACTTGAGGCTTGGGACGGGAAATTTCACGCGATGAATATCACCGAGGCGATCAAGATCGCGTTTCTGTCGCTGTGGGCGAATAAACTTCGCTCGGCGCTGACGTTGCTTGGAGTGGTGATCGGGGTCGCCGCGGTGATCGCGGTGGTGACGTTTGTGAATGGAATTAACGGATACGTGGCGACGAAGATTTTCAATCTAGGAGCCGACGTTTTCATCGTCTTCAAGAATTCACCCGTCGCCACCAACGCCGATAAATTTCTCGAAGGCGAGAAGCGCAAAGACCTGACGATGGAGGACTATGAAGCGGTGCTCGAAGCGTGCAGGCATTGCGAGTGGGTGGGAGCGGCGCTGCGCAACGATAGCGGACACGTGAAGTATGGCGAGCAATCGATTAACGACACGACCGTGCGCGGGATGACGCCGTCGATGGTGCCGATTCTGGATATCGACCTCACGGCGGGGCGCATGATTAACGATATCGATCTGCGGAACAACTCCGCGGTCATCGTGGTAGGACCGGACATTGTGGACAACCTGATGCCGGGCACGGATCCGATCGACAGGGAGATTCGGATTGATGGCTGGCCTTATCGCATCATCGGGGTTGGGAAACGGAAAGGCAAGACGCTGGGGCAGAGCATGGACAACTATGCGCTGATGCCGATCACAGCGTTTCAGAAACAGAATGGGTCGCACGAAAGCATACGAATTTCGGGCAAGGCGGCGGCGAGCGGCGCGGGATTTGACGAGGCGATGGACGAGACGCGGGCCACGCTGCGGGCGCGGCGGCATGTTCATCCCGCCGACGACGACAATTTCGACATCGAGACCAACGACAGCCTGCTGAGCATCTGGTCGGACTTCAGCGGCACATTTTTTTACGCGATGATCGGAATCGCGGCGATTTCGCTGGTGGTGGGCGGCATTGTGATCATGAACATCATGCTGGTGTCGGTGACGGAGCGGACGCGGGAGATTGGGATTCGCAAGGCGATGGGCGCGCGTAGAGCCGACATCCTGCTGCAGTTTCTGATCGAATCGGTGACGCTGGCGCTGCTCGGCGGGGCGATGGGCGTGCTGTCGGGAATTATTTTCGCCAAGGGAGTCACGCTGGCGATCGGCATGCCGTCGGAGATCAAACTCTGGGCGGTGTTTGCGGGAGTGTTCGTCGCGGCCAGTGTGGGGATTTTTTTTGGAGTGTATCCGGCGAAACGGGCGGCGGCGCTGGATCCGATTACGGCGTTGCGGTTTGAGACGTAAGAATAGTTTTCTCGGCGCGCTCTGCGTCTGGGCGGTAACAGGGTTGTGAAACGATGCTGGTCAAAGGCGAACTCGGCGAAGGGCTGAACATGGCGGTGGATACGATCCGCAGCAACAAGCTGCGGTCGTCGCTGACGGTGCTTGGCATTGTCATCGGAGTCGCAGTGGTGATTGGAATTTCGTCGATCGTTCGCGGGCTGAACGATAACGTGAGCCAGGTGATCAGCAGCCTGGGGTCGAATATCATTTTCGCGTTTCACCTGGAGCCATTCAGCTTTGGGCGTCCAACCGAGGAAATGCGCACGCGCAAGGAACTGACTTTCGACGACGCGATGGCGATGCAGGATCTCCCGCATGTGAAAGCCGTGACTGTTGGGGTGCGTTATTTTCGTCCGGAACTGGGCACGGGCACTTACGCGGTGAAATACAAAGACCGCAAGGCGAAGCAGACGATTCTCGAGGGCGACACGGCTTCGTATAAGGATGTGATCGACGTCGCGCTCGACTCGGGGCGCTGGTTCAGCGATATCGACGAAGAGCGGCGCGCGTCGGTCATCATTATTGGCCACGATACGTCGGAAGAACTTTTCCCGAGCGAAGGACCGCTGGGCAAAGAGTTGGATATCGATGGCCAGCTATTTACGGTGATTGGAGTGGCGAAGGTACGCAAGAGCGTTTTCGGCGGAGGCAAGAATCCCGACGACAACATTGTTTTCTTCCCGCTGACTACGTTTCGCAAATTGCATCCAGAACTGAAGCAGTACTGGATCAGCGCCAAGGCGACATCGCATGACGACATGCCGAAGGCGATGGACGAGATGCGCGAACTGTTGCGGCGCCGGCGGAGGGTTCCGACGGAGAAGCCGGACAACTTTGCCGTTTTCACACAAGACTCGCTCTCGGATGTGTGGAATCAAGTCACGGGGATGATTTTCGTTTTTATGTTTGCGGTATCGAGTGTCGGCTTGATTGTGGGCGGAGTGGGCGTGATGAATATCATGCTGGTATCGGTGACCGAACGGACGCGAGAAATCGGAGTGCGCAAGGCGATGGGGGCGCGCAAACGCGACATTCTGGTGCAATTCACGCTTGAAGCGGTGATGCTTACGGCGGTGGGCGGAGTGATCGGGCTGGCGCTGGGCGCGCTCATTACGACGATAGTGCCGATTGCGTTTCCATCGCTGCCGGCGACGATGTCGGTGTATTGGTCGGCGTTCGCCTTTGTGGCATCGGCTGCGGTGGGACTGGTGTTTGGAATTTATCCTGCGTGGAAGGCCGCGAACCTCGATCCGATCGAGTCGCTGCGCTACGAGTAAAATCCCCG
>JAYUJG010000300.1:0-6622 GCA_043765355.1 Acidobacteriaceae bacterium
CTGAAAAGGCTGGCGTCGGGGGTTCAACTCCCTCCCTGGCCACCACATTTCAAAAGATTTAACAACATCCCGGAAAATACCTTTCGCTGGCGTGGACGATTCGCTGGCCTCGCCTTCTTCGGCTCCGCTCGCGCCTAAAGTCAGGCGGCGAGTTGCCGATCTAAGTTGGATATGACCGGTATTCGAGCTTTGATCGTCGACGATTCCTCGGTGATGCGCAAGATCGTGGAGCGCTCGCTGCGTCAAGCGGGCGTTGAACTGGCCACCGTATTCGAAGCCGGAAACGGCGCCGAAGCGCTGGGTGTGTTGGCGGAGAATCAGGTGGACCTGATCCTTTGCGACATCAACATGCCGGTCATGGATGGCCTGGAGTTTGTGAAGCAGCTTTCCGGCGTGGAGAACGCCAAGGGCGCCCCAGTGGTCATGATCACCACCGAGGGCAGCGAAGCGCATGTGGTGCAGGCCCTGTCGCACGGAGCACGCGGATACATCCGCAAGCCCTTTACCCCCGATCAGGTTCGGGAACATGTGGTGCCTCTGCTGGCGGTGAAGGCGTGAAAGCGAGAAATGAATCGGCCACTTTTGACGAAACCCACCAAGTCTGGCTTCCCATGCTGGAATTAGCGGCCCACGAAGTTTTCGAAACCATGCTGAGCTGCAAACTGACGAAGCCCGAAGCTCCCATCGAACAACAGCTGGAAATTACCTCCATGGTCGGTCTCGCCGGACAGCTATGCGGTGTGATGAGCGTTCGATGCAGCAGTCAGGCGGCCAATCTCATGGCTTCCAGGATGCTGGGCGTCGCCCCCGATGCGGTCGGACCAGATGTGGGCGACGCCTTCGGTGAAATCTGCAACATGATTGCCGGCAACTTCAAGAATAAGATTACCGGACTGGGTGACGGGTGTATGTTGTCGGTTCCCACCGTGATCACAGGCAGCGACTACAGCCTGCACTCGCTGGCAGACTCGGCTGGGATTGAACTCACGCTGCTGCTTGAAAACATGCCCGTCGGCATCGTGCTGCAGATTCACAGCTAGGCCGCCCACAACCGTCTGGCTAAAGCGCTCACTCTTCGATCGACTGCGAAAGCTCTTCCCATTCCGCCATCAGGCGTTGTAATTGATCCGTGCCGCGATTCCGTTCCAGCGTTTGACGCTGCGTTTCTTCCGCACTTACAAAGCTAAGCAGTCCAGCTTCACATACTGCAATCGCCGTTTCCGCCTGCGCAATTTCTTCTTCAACTTCATGCAACCGATCCTGCATCTGCTTCCGCTTAATCGGATTCACCCGCTTACCCTTGGGCTCCGCTAACGCGCCCAAAGCATCGCCATTCCCGGCTCCAACCTCCAGCAAAGAAGCTCGTGTGGCGACGGGGCTCTGCCCCGTGCTCTGCCCAGCGCCACCCCGATCCCCCGCACTCCCGCGAGCCTGCTTGCGCCAAAGATAGTCTTCATAATTTCCCGGATAAATCTCGACCTGGCCGTCGCCAATTTCAAAAACTCGCGTAGCCAGCCGGTCGATGAAATACCGGTCATGCGAAACGAAAACAACCGTCCCGGTATACTTCATCAACGCTTCCAGCAAAACGTCCTTGGCGCGCAGGTCAAGGTGGTTGGTAGGCTCATCGAGCAGCAGGAAGTTAGCCGGATGCAGCAGCATCTTGAGCAGCGCATAGCGATTGCGCTCTCCTCCCGACAGCACGCCAATTCGCTTAAACACGTCGTCGCCAGAAAACAGAAAGCATCCCAGCAAACTGCGCAACTCGGTCTGCGTCGAAGCGCCCGAAAGCTCGCCGAGGTCATCCAGAATCCGCGCCTCGGGATCAAGCTCCTTATATTGATCCTGCGCAAAATAGTCGGGATGAACTTCGTGCCCGAGCTTGTATTCACCGGCGCTCAGCGCTTCCTGCCGAGCCAGCAGCTTGATCAACGTCGACTTCCCCGCCCCGTTGACCCCGACGAGCGCGATGCGTTCGCCGCGCTCGATCATGAAGTTTACTTTTTCAAACACCTTGTGCTCGTGGACGCCCGCCTCGCCATAACTCTTGGCAACGCCTGCAAACTCGGCAACGATCCGCCCGCTGGGCTTCGGCTGCGGAAAAGAAAAGTGCACCGTCTTTTCTTCCTCCGGAATCTCAATCCGCTCCATCTTCTCGAGCTCTTTAATCCGGCTCTGCACCTGCTTCGCCTTGGTAGCCGTGTAGCGGAAGCGATTAATAAAAACTTCCAGTTGCTCGATGCGATCATGCTGTGTCTTGTAGGCCGCCTCGAGTTGCTCTTTGCGCGCCGCCTTGCCCGCCAGATACTTATCGTAGTTCCCGGCATAAAAGTGCATTCGCTTGTTCCAGATTTCGACGATGCGCTTCACCGTAATATCGAGAAAATAGCGATCGTGCGAAATCAAGACAAAAGCATTCGGGTAAGTGGTCAGGTACTCCTCAAGCCAGTTGCGCGCTTCAAGGTCGAGGTGGTTGGTAGGCTCATCGAGCAACAGCAGATTCGGTTTCTGCAGCAGAAGCTTGCCGAGCGCAATCCGCATCTGCCATCCGCCCGAAAATTCTTCCGTCTGCCGCTTCCAGTCGTCGCGATGAAAACCGAGCCCCGTAAGCACTTGCCCCACCTGCGCCTCGAGTGTGTAACCGTCGCGGGCAACAAATTCATGTTCGAGTTTCTGATAACGATCTGCGACGTTGGAATAGTCGACGCTCGCGTGATCCAGCTCCGACATGCTGCGGGTGAGCGCCTCCATTTCCTTCTCCATGGAGTGGAGATCGTCAAACACCGATAGGCACTCGGCAAAGATCGTCCGCCCCGTCATGGTGAGGCCGTCTTGCGGAAGGTACCCGGTTGAAATTCCCTTGGCGCGCGAAATGGAGCCGTAGTCGAGCGACTCGCTCCCCCCAAGAATTTTCATCACGGTAGATTTGCCGGTGCCGTTGGCGCCAACCAGACCGATGCGCGATTCCGGCGTGATCAGCCAGTCGGCATCCTCAAACAGGAGTTTGTGGCCGTAGCGCTTGCCGGCGGAAGAGAGTTGAATCATGGGCTGTATTTATCGTCTCATGAGAAGGCGTGTTCATGAGAACGTGCGTCATGGAACGTGTGGCGCGGGCGCCCCCGCCCGCGTTGCCAAGTGAGCGAGGCTGGCGAGCTTGTGAAAAACGAGTGTAGAGAGAGTGAACCGGCGAGCCGGGACGGCTTCCGGCTTACAAATCGTCACTACCGCGCCGCCGCCATCCGCGCCACGCCAAGATGTTCCAGCGCGCGGTCGACCACGGCCTGCAATTCGTGCGCGTATTTCACTTCGCGTCCCTTGGCCAATACAACCCGAGCCTTCTCCGCATCGAACCACGTTGGATCGCGCCGATCTTCCTCAGGAATCCGCGTCTGCCGCACTTCCATCAGAAAAGCCTTGACGACATATTCCTGCACGCCGCCCGCCTGCCAGAAGACGCCCTTGGAGTGTACGTAAATATGAAAATGCCGCGGCTCGATGGTGCCGACGGCTCCCGCTTCTTCTTTGGCTTCGCGTTCGGCAGCCTGACTGTGCGACAGCCGCGGCTCGGGAGCGCCCTTGGGAAACGTCCACTTACTGCCGCCGTTGGTGTGCACCAACAGAAACTCGACCTGCGACTCTACCCGCCGGTAGCACACCGCAGCAACCTGCAAAGGCAGCGCAAAACGAGACACCCGAGGTAAGCTCATTATGCGTAGTCTACCGCAAGGTTATTTCAGAAATGTTAAATGCCGCGGGAATGGCGCATACCTTTAGTACCTAGCAGTACCCTCACCGTAGAGACGCGGCTAGCCGCGTCTCCCGCTGGGAACATCCGAACCCGATGACTCAGCGCCAAAACAAAATGAGCCAAACAAAAGGCGCAAAACAAGCCGCCGCTAGGCCGCTACCCGCATGGGATTGCCTTCCGCATGAAACGCCCGCTTGATTGGCGGCATCGCCAAATAGAAGATGCAGGCTCCATTGATCACTGCGATCAGCAAGGCAATCATATTGCCGTGCAGCGCACCCAAAAGCACCAGCACGAGGCCGATCGCCGAGAACAGAAGCGTCAGCAGGCGTCCCCAATTCTGCATCTGCAAAACGCCATACCCGGCCAGAATGTGCACGGCGGCAAACAGAATAATGCCGAACCCAGCCACATGACCGAACCGGTGCAGAAGATTTTCGACCGCGTTGCCCTCAGCCGCCATCGACGCCAGCTTCGCCGTCAGCCCCGTAAATGCCAGGACCGACAGTCCAAACAACATCCCAATCAAACCGCGCAATATCTGATAGAAACCGACCAGAGTGACACCAAGTGGGCGCATAGTTCCTCCTGTGTAAATTTGGAGAAATATAACACACAAGGCCAATTGGCGATCACCGATATTGCGCTTGATTTTGAGCGCCACTGCGTCTCACGGCGGAGAGAGTTGGCGCCATTTGAGTTTCAACGCCTTGGTTTTCCTTCGTGAACCTCAGTGTCCTTGGTGGTTAGCGCTCTTTCGGATCTACTCATACCGCAGCGCCTCAATCGGATCCAGCCGCGACGCCTTAATCGCGGGCAGCATCCCGCTAATCACGCCGACAAATCCCAGAATCACCGTCGACGCCACCAACGTAGTGGAATCGATCGTCAGCCGAATGTCGCCGTCGGTCCCATTCTCCGCAAACGCGCTCCACAGCGTCATCGATCCCACCGCCCACGAAACGAGGTAAGCAAGGACCACTCCGGCCAGCCCTCCGAGCAGAGTGATGGCTAGCGCCTCCGACAAAAACTGGATCAGGATATGCCACCGGCGCGCCCCGAGCGCTTTCTCAACGCCGATCTCCCGGGTCCGCTGCGTCACCGAAACCAGCATGATATTCATCAGTCCCACGCCGCCAATTCCGAGCGTGAGCAGGCCGATAAATCCCAGCAAAATCTTGATACCCATGGTGATCACGCGCAAGTCCAGCAAATCGGCGAACACGTCAAACACAAAAATCGCGCGCTTGTCTTTCGGATCAAACTCATGATGGAAAGCCATCGACCGCCGCGCCGCCTCGGCCACCTTCTCGTGATCGCCTTCGTATTCCATGGCCACGGCATTGAGGTAATAGGTATTCGTCAGATCGCTCATAGCCGAGAACGGGATATAGACCTTGCCGTTCATATTGTCGTCGCCATTCTGAATGACGTGCTTGAGCACGCCAATGACCTCATAAGAAATGCCGTCGACGCGAACTTTTTCTCCCAGCGCATTCTGCCCTGAAAACAGTTTTTTCTTCACGTCGGCGCCAAGAATGGCGACACGGCTGCGGGTATTTTCGTCGAGGTCGGTAAAGAAAGTCCCTTCCTCAACGTCAATGCGCCGCATGTGCGAATAATATGGATAGACGCCGCTGATCCCGTAGCTGCCGCTCCGCGTCCCAAAGGCGACCGTACTTTGTTTGAAGGCTTCCGGCGAAATCCGCTTGAGCAAAGGCACTTCGGCCTGAAGATAGTCGAGATCGTTGACGGTAAGTTTGACTTCGCTGCCCGCCTTGGTCCCACCGGCCTGCAGCGAAGTCCGTCCCGGAAAAATGAAAATAAGATTCGTGCCGAACGAACGAAATGCCACCCAGAGGCCGCGTTCAAAACCAGCCCCGTAGGCCAGCAGCAGCACCACGGTCACGATGCCCCAGGCCATGCCCAGCATGGTAAGAATGCTGCGCCGCCGGTTATGCTTCAACGCGTGATAAGTCTGTCGGCCAAGTTCAATAATCATAATTACGAACTCCGTAATGCGTAGGAACAGCCGCCCTCGGCTGTCCAGCGAGCACATCTCGCCTGTGCCGCAGCAATCTTAAAACCGTAGCGTTCACTGTAAGCGGGCTGCGCCCGCGGACAGCCGAGGGCGGCTGTCCCTACGCGGCGTTCTTACTCCTGGCGCAAAGCCTCGACCGGCTGCAAAAGCGCCGCCTGGCGCGCCGGATACAGCCCCGCCACAATCCCAGCAAACGCCAATGACAAAATAGCAATCGCCGACGACGAAGGCACAATCCGAGGTGTGTCAAATCCCTCCGGCACCGGCAAAGCCGCCAGCAGAGTGACTAACGCCGTCGTGACGGCGAGCCCGATCCCTCCGCTCAACGCCGTCAAAAATGCGCCCTCCACAAAAAACTGCGTCAGGATCGCACGATGCGTAGCACCCAGCGCCTTGCGCAACCCAATCTCCCGCGTCCGCTCCGTAACCGAAACCAGCATGATGTTGATAATTCCGATCGCGCCCAGCGCCAAAGTAATCACGCCAACCACGCCCAAAAAATAATCCATTCCATCGAAGATCTTGGCCACGCGCTGATTGTCTTCGATGGTGTCCCAGTCTTCGAATGATTCCGTCAGCTTAGGATCGAACCCGTGCTGACGAGCGAGAATGTCGTGTACTTCCCGCTTCGCCACCAGATTCCCGGCAGGAGTAAGCGGACGATAATTCAGAAACGAAATCGCATTTTCGCTGTTCTTATCTTTCAGCCGGAACAAGTTGCGCATGGTCTCAATCGGAATAAAGATCCGGGCATTGGTGCCGTTATTGCCGTCCTGCCCAACTTTGCTGAGCACTCCGATAATTTCGAAGCGCACGCCATTCAGCAGAATCGC
>JAYUJG010000301.1:0-6209 GCA_043765355.1 Acidobacteriaceae bacterium
TAGTCAGTTTGCGCAGGGTTCCAGACGCGGCAGCACCGTCCGGAACTCCAGTAGCGTGCCTGCATGATTTGTCCGGTGGAGGCACGGGCGTCCTCGCCCGCGCGGAGGACGAAACACCGCCCGCCAGCGAGCGAGTCGACGGCTTATACTAAGCGCCGAGGACCTACCAGATCACATCTACAGGGTAGCGCGCAAACCATGGATCGGCGGTGACGATCGGCCATCCTTCTTGAGCGCCCTGCGCAATAATCAAACGGTCGAAAGGATCGTTATGGTGGAGTTCCAAACCCTCCACGCGACGCACATGATCGAGCGTAACCGGCAAAACTTGAACACCATTGAAGATCAGTCTCGAAACAAGAAAATCTCCGGTCGGCTTCGGCAAATCCAATTTTCCCAGTTGTACCTTAATCAGAATCTCCCAAACGCTCACCACGCTGAGCCAAGGTTCCTCGGCAAAAATGAGCGAACGCACCCGATTCGGCACCTTGGACTCATCAGTGATTCCCCATAGAAACGTATGAGTGTCCAGGAGTATTTTCATTTCCAGAAGAGATCTTCAACATCTTTCGGTAATGGGTCGTTAAAGTCGTCGGGAACGACGAATACCCCCTTCGAGCTTCCGAACTGGAACCTTGGCCGCGTTTGTTCAAGGGGGACCAGTTTCGCCACCGGTTTACCGGCCTTGGCGATGATGACCTCTTCGCCCATGGCAACCCGCTCTAACAGGCGGGAGAGGTGAGTCTTAGCCTCGTGGATATTGACTTCCATGATTTAAGGATAGACTAAGTCCTTAGCTAAGTCAACCTTTCGGTCTGGTTGTAGTGCCCCAAAAGCGGACACCTCAATACCCCCTGCTAAATAAGCCAGTAAAAAAAACGCTTCATAAGTTTCTCCTCAGAGTTCTATTGGGCCGTATAATTCAACGCCTTCACTCCCAAAAACCTCGCCGCACCACCCAACTCCTCTTCAATCCGCAGCAACTGGTTATACTTGGCGATTCTGTCAGTACGCGAAGCTGAGCCCGTTTTAATCTGCCCCGCGCCGGTCGCTACCGCGAGATCCGCGATAAACGTATCTTCGCTTTCGCCGGAGCGATGCGAAATCACCGACGTATATCCATTCCGTCGCGCCAGGTCGATGGCGTCCAGTGTTTCGCTGACCGTGCCAATCTGGTTGACCTTGATCAGAATCGAATTACCGACGCCTTTGTCGATTCCCTCTTGCAATCGCACGACGTTAGTCACGAACAAGTCGTCGCCGACTAACTGAATCTTGTCGCCGAGTTCTTTGGTCAACATCGCCCAACCTTCCCAATCGTCTTCGGCGAGGCCATCTTCGAGCGACACGATGGGATAATCCTTCACCCACTTCGCCCAGTAGCGCACCATGTCTTCCGAACTCTTGGACGACTTGTCGGATTTCTTGAAAACATATTTGCCGTCCTGATAGAACTCGGTAGCCGCCGGATCGAGCGCGATTCCGATCTCTTCACCCGGCTTGTACCCAGCCTGCGTAATCGCCTCGAGCACGACCTCAATGCCCTCGACGTTCGACTTCACCGACGGAGCAAATCCGCCCTCGTCGCCGACCGCCGTGTTGTATCCGCGTTTTTTCAAAACGCCCTTCAGCGTGTGGAACACTTCCACGCCCCAGCGCAGCGCTTCTGAAAACGACGGTGCTCCCACTGGCATTACCATGAACTCCTGGAAATCGACGTTGCTGTCGGCGTGCGCACCACCGTTGAGAATATTCATCATCGGCAGCGGCAAAACATTGGCGCCCGCCCCGCCCAAATAACGATAGAGCGGCAGGTCGCAGGCGTTCGCGGAGGCCCGCGCCGCCGCCATCGAAACCGCAAGGATCGCGTTCGCCCCAAGCCGTCCCTTGTTCGGAGTGCCGTCAAGATCGATCAGCCGCGCGTCCAGCGTGCGCTGGTCGGCCGCGTCAACTCCGGCGAGCGCCTCCGAGATTTCGCCATTGACATTCGCAACCGCCTGCAACACGCCCTTGCCGAGGTAGTGACTCTTGTCGCCATCGCGCAATTCGACAGCTTCATGTTGCCCCGTGGATGCGCCGCTCGGCACAATCGCGCGCGCACTTGCGCCGCCATCGAGAAACACTTCCGCTTCAACCGTCGGATTACCACGCGAGTCAAGCACCTGGCGTCCGCGAATGTCAGCAATTCTGGTAATCGGCATTAAGAACGTCCTTTATTGATCGGGGATCGAATAGATTTGAAAACAAATCGTAGAGACCCGGCTTGGGGCGTCTCCACCGTGTGAAGCGAAATTATATCGGACTCGTAGCACCCAGTCAGCGCGACCGCACATATCTCGACAAATGACGATGTGCGGCCATCCCAGTACCCCATCCGTTATTGTCGCCGATTTCTACTTCGCCTAGAGTCAATCTCAGCATGAAGAACCGCACGGAAACTTTGGAGGTTCGTTCCCTCGCCCCGTATTTTTCTTTAGGCGCGGCCAATCGCGAGGGCATTGTTGCTCTGGATGGTCTGCTCGCGAAGGGCAAGTTGATTCTCGAGTTTCTGCGCGGCACCTGGTGACCAAACTGCGTGAGGCGCATGGCTCAGTTCGAGTCTCGCATATCGGAAATCGAGGCCGCGGGCGCGCACCTGGCGTTCATTGCGGCGCAAAAACGCGACGGCATCTGGAAGCCGGCGAAGTTCCTACAGAAGCACCCCGTCATCAGCCCGTTCTTGTTGGATGAAGAGAGGATCGCGACCCGGGACTATGGACTGCATCACGCGTTTGGTATGGGCGCTATGAACATCGCGCATCCTGCCACCTTCATTGTCGATCGCGATCGCTGGGTGCGCTACATCTACTGCGGCGACAATCAGTCCGACCGCGTTCCGATTGACGAGGTACTGAAGGCTTTGCAAGACATTGACTGAATTCGATTGAAATTGGAGGTCACATGAAAAAAGCACTCTCGCTAGCATCGTTCCTTCTGATCGCAGCCTTCGCCTGGACGCAAACCACCCTGCCCACCGGCACCGCCGTCAAAATGAAACTGGATACCACGCTCGCCACGTTTAGTTCGAAAGCTGGAGACCCGTTCTCGGCCAGAGTCACCGAGCCGGTGGTAGTCGACGGCAAGACGGTGATTCCCGTCGGCGCGACCGTGGAAGGGCGAGTCACGAAGTCGAGCGAGCCGCGCCGCATCGCGGGCAAGCCTACGATCGCGATTTTCCCTGAGAACCTGATTCTTCCGAACGGCGACCGCTTCGTGCTCAACGCATCGCTGGTCGACACCAACGCTCGCCACGGCAGCGACGTCAACACCGAAGGCCAGTTCAAAGGCTCCGGCCACGACGGCAAAGATCTCACCGAAATCGGAATGGGCACTGGCGGCGGCATGCTCATCGGCGGATTGGCCGGAGGCGGCAAAGGCCTGCTCATCGGCGGAGCCGTTGGCGCAACCGTCACCGTCGCGCACTGGCTCGGTAAACACCGTTCGGCAATGCTTCCCGCGGGAACGGAGTTGGTGATGGAATTGAACCGCCCGATGACGATGACGGTGACAGGATCAAGCGGCCAGTAGTTAGTCACCAAATAGCAACCGCTCGGGTGGTGGGGTTAACTTAAGGACACCTTCTGGCTGACACCATCGTCAGGTGGAGTTTTGGCCGCGCTTCGTCTTCGCAATGATGCGACTTGTGGCCCGTAATAGTTTCCGGCTTTGTGCCCTCGGCTGAATCGCGAGAAGCGCCGACCAACCCTTACAGATTCCGTCTCTGCCTGTCGAGTATGCCTGCAGCTGTTTCTGCTCGTTTTCCGCGACAGGGGGCGGCGAAGTCTTTAACCTTGCACGATTATAGCAACGTTGAGCGACGATGATGTTTTTGTTCCCCATCCGACAGGACATTTTTAGTGCGAAGCTCCGGCCTGAGCGAACTGCCGCTTGGACTCCGCCGCCAGTCGTGCCTCGTCGCCAGCCTCTTGCGTCATGTCCTGCATTCCAAACGCCACGCCAATTTTCTTCAGGAAATCATTTGGAGGCGTGCCGCCGGCAAAAATCCAAACGAAATCATTCGGGATTTCCTGCCTTGCACCGCCGACATCGATGACGACAGATCCCTCTTTGAATTCGACCGGGGTTGAGTTGAACAGCACATTCACTTTGCCTTTACGGATGGAATCCGCGATGCGTTGGGAGTTACGCTCTTTGATGCGCCCGAACGCGGCTTGCCGGTAGGAAAGAGTGACTTTGTTGCCGACCTGGTAGGCTAGACCCATAGCCGCTTCAACCGCGCTGTCGCCGCCGCCCACCACGAGAATTCGTTTATTGACGTAGTGATCCGCTTCGATCAAACGGTACATCACTTTGGGGAGTTCTTCGCCCGGCACGCTAAGTTTCCGCGGAGTGCCCGTTCTTCCAAGAGCCAAAACCACGGCGCGCGCACGGTACTGGTTGTTCGTGGTCGCGACAGTTAATACACCATCTGCACCTTTTTGGATGTCTTCCACTTTTTCGCCGGTGCGGATGTTAAAATCCTCGCGGTTCAGCACCATGTCCCAGAAGGCCAGTAGGTTTTCTTTCGAGAGTTCGGTTTTTTTGAACTTTCCGTACATCGGAAATTCCACCGGACTCGTCATCACCAACTTCTGCCGTGGATACTTCGCAACCGTGCCTCCAACCTCGTCGCGCTCCAGCGTGATGTAGTTCAGCTTGTGTTCGATGGCGCGCAGGGAGGCGCTGATCCCAGCAGGTCCGGCGCCGATAACTAATACGTCGTGCAGGTCCGGACCCGCCTTGGCAACGCCGCTGGTGGAAAAACGGCGGGCAATCGTATCCACGCAATCGCGCCCCTGGTTTACGGCGTTCTTGATCAGGGCGAGGCCGCCCAGTTCCCCCACAATAAACAGATTGGCTACGCTGGTCTCATACTCTGGAGTTAGCCGAGGCATATCCATTCCCATGGCTGGACTCGCAAGAACCATCGAGATCGCACCCACGGGACAAGCTTCTGCACATAGTCCGTGACCGATGCATTTGTGACCGTTGACGATGGCTGCCTTGCCACCGATCATGGCAAGTACGTCGCCTTCGGGGCAGACGGAAGTGCATCCGCCGCAACCGATGCACCATTCGGTATCAATGTGAGGATGCTGCGACTTGGGGCCCTCGGAGAACAGAGCGCCCTTTGCCGCAGAGGCGCGCGCGTTCTCTTCTTGTTTTTTCAAGTTCTTCAGATAGCCGCGCACGAAAAACAACCCGACGATGGCGGCCACCACCAAAGCGACGATCGTATCCATCAGAAGCGCTCCAGTAAAAGGAAATGCGTCGGGAAAATGTGCATCAGAAATATCCCATCATCGCGACCAGCACGATATGAATGATGGCGAGAAGCGCAAAGGTGTAGCTGAAGGGCTTATGCACAACGTGCCAGAGGTGGAACACTTTCTGCGACGAAGAGAGAAACAAGACCCGCTTGGCCAGGGCCGCCTCTTCGCGCGCCACGCTCACCGCCCGCTCCAGCTCGGCATGCGTGGTCTTTAACAACCCGCCAAGGGAGAAAAGATGGTCGCCGAAACCGAGGTGGCGTCTTCTCAACGTGGCGATCTTGAAGATGCGGCTCAGGTCGAGCAACATCATGTACACGAGTGCCACCGCGGTAGGAAGTTTCTGCACACGCTCGGCGGAGGGCAGGCTCAGGACCGCTCGCAGGTCCGACTGAGGAAGAACGCTTTGCGCCGCCAGTTGGGCTGCTAGCTTGGCCTGGATTTCTTGCACTTCTTTCAGCGAAAGCTCCGCCGCATTTAAACTTCTTGGAATTTGGCCATAGAGGTAGCGTCCGATGACGCCGCTGAGGGAGACGGCTAGCATGATCCAGAAAGCGATCCCGGCGAAACCGCGAAACTTAAATGCCGCGTGCAGTGCAATCACAAACGGCGCGGCGAGTCCCAGCAGGACGTGGTTGTCGAGCCAGTGCCGCGAACTCCCCTGCCGTCCGAGCCAAGCCCAGTGCTTGCGTAGAGGGTAAAGAAAGATAGCCAGGAACATCCCGAGTCCGAGCATTCCGAGCTTTACGCCGATCGTGCCGCTCGGTTTCAGGAGTGAGTGTTTGGGCGAAAAGGGGCGCTCGGTGGAATTGAGGGTGTAATAGTTGAATCCGTATCCGAAGATCGCGACAACCAGCGCGATGGCAATCAGGTATCCCACGAACAGGCGGGCGCGATGAC
>JAYUJG010000302.1:0-6186 GCA_043765355.1 Acidobacteriaceae bacterium
CGCATCGACCGCGTCCCCGAAGCCATGGACCATCTCGACACCTGTCTCGACCTCAGCCCCGATCACTATCGCGCAAATCTCCTGCGTGGCCGCCTGCTGTCCTTACTAGGCAAACCATCGGAAGCCCTAGCCAATCTGCAAAAAGCCGCCGTCGTCGAGCCAGCTTCGCAAGAAGCCCACACATTTCTAGCCGATGCTTACGCGCAACTAGGCCGCGCCGCCGAAGAAAAAGCCGAGCGCGCCAAAGTCCACTAGCGTTCCACCTATGCCCGTGTGGTGGCGGGGCTCCGCCCCGCATCGGGGCAAAGCCCCGTCACCACACCACTAGAGTCCACACCACGAGAGCTCAAACAAGCCGAAGCCACACAAGCCGCAGCCAACACAATCACCACCGGATAACACTCCAACGTATATCGCGGCTCCGGATTTTCCAGCGTCCCCAAAAACGCCGACCGCAGCAACCCAAAGCCCACCAGCAATCCCATCCACCGAATTCCCGACGCACCTCGAATCATTGCCCACGCCGCCGCTCCCAAATAAAAAACATTCAGCACTCCAAATCCCACCGCCAACGCCGACTCCTTCCCGTCATCGTTAAATTCCCACCACCGCACATCCGGAGGAAGAATCTCCGTCCGCGGACGCACCCACATATCCGCGACGCGCAACAGCGGCAACCCAACGTAGTAGCGGCAAGGGTGAGCGCGAACACGCTCCGCCGCTAGCTCCCCAAACCGCGTATCCATCTCCGGAGTTAAATCCTGCCCCTGGTTGTAATCCGCGATCAGCGCCAGCGTAGCCTCGCGCTCCGCCGGATTGTCGAGCGCTCGCGACGGCAATTTCTCCGCATCAATCTTGTCGCCCGGCACATTCCAATAAATCTCCTCGACCGACGCATAGTCGACAATCCAAGTCTTCGCCCAACGATTAAATCCGCGCGGAGCCAACTCATCCGTCTCATTGGCATATCGTGGAGCCAGCGGCTGAAAATGATGCAGCGTCCAAAAATTCCGCAGAGTCCATGGAACCAACGGTCCCAAGGCAAAGACCGCAACGAAAATCGCCGCAGCCGCGAAGCGACGCAACTTGTTAGCCCAGCGCGTAAGCCCTGGGAACACCGCATCACCAGAAGCCGTGTCCCCTAAGAGACGGCACCCCGCCGCCAAATAAAGCACAACCGCCGCCAACAATATCCCCCCATCCGGCCGAATCAAGATACATCCCGCAATCGCGCCGCCCGTCGCCGCCCATAACCCATGGTGCCCCAGGTTCGCTCCCGTCCTTTGGGCGCTAACCTGGGAGGCAGCGCCCATCTCCATCCGTCCCAAAGCCGCCACCGCCAAATCTAAAGCCAGCGCCGTAAAAAATATTTCCAGCGTCTCGGTCAGAACAGCCGCCGCATAATTCGCCAAAAATGGACACAACGCCGCCAACAAAAAAGCAACTCGTGCCGCCCGCTCCGAAACCACGCGCCGCGCCAGATCGGCAACAATCGCGCACGTTACAAGATCAATCAAAATCTGCGTCAGCAACACCGCCTTGAAGTTGCCCACCCCAAACACCCAAAACACAATCGCCAAAAACGCCGGATACCCCGGCAGCCGCGTATCGCTAGGCACGAGATGCGTGACCTGCTGTACCACCTGCGTCTGCCCATAAACGCCATGTTGCAGCCAGTTCGTAGCCAGGTCGATATACACGCGCGAGTCGTCCGTGACCGCCGGAAAATAGGCGAAGAAAAAAATCCTCAGCCCCAATCCTCCCAGCAACGCCGCCAGAAAAAATCCTCGGTGTTCACGAATCAATCGCAGCACGTTGGCAATATATCGCGAATCGCAAAATTTCCCGCACCGCAGCATAAACAACCTCCGCGCCAAAGTACCCCGCCATACCCCGTGCCACCCCGTCGTAAGAGATATTTGCCAGCCCCAAGTCAAGTCCGAACTGACAACTGACAACTGACAACCGAGAACTGAGAACTGGGTTTGACCCCTCGCCCCTCTCACCTTAGGATGAGGAGACACAAACAGATGGCGAAACAGGTTTTCTACGATCCCAAACAAGCCCGCTGGCGGCGGATTCGCCGCGTCTTCGACGTTGCCGCCCTCGCCTTCACTCTACTCGTCATCTTCTTCATCTACAGCGCCCTCCGCAGCGAGCCTCTGCCCGACCTCTCCTGGCTGGCGGAAAAACGCCCCTACCATCGCCTGAAACAAGACGAACAAGCGAGAGCCCGCGAGAAGCGCCGTCTCGCCACCATCGCGCGCGCCGGACGCAGACACCAGACGCGCAAAAATCATTCCCAGGTCACGCTCAACGCCACGCAGGGAGCGCGCGCCGCCTTCTACGTTTCCTGGGACCCCGCCAGTTTCTCCTCCTTGCGCGAATACGCCCGCCAAATCGATCTCCTCTTCCCAACCTGGCTGCAAGTGCTCAGCCCTGACGGCCATCTGCAAGCCTCCGATCCGGAAACGAATTCGATGTTCGATGTGGTTCATGGCCAAGCCATCCATCCCGTCGACGAAAAAGTCATGCCGTTTCTAAAGGCCGAAGACACCGACATGGAAGTCTTCCCCGTCGTCCAGAATTTCGACGGCACCGACTTCGTCCCCGCCATCAGCGACTTCCTGATGAATCCCGCCGCCCGCGCCAACTTCCGCCGCGAGATCGGAATCTTTCTCGCCTCCGATCACTATCGCGGCTTGATGATCGACTTCGAATCCTTCCCCAAAAAAGCGCAGCCCGGATACGTCGCCCTGCTCAACGATCTTTCCTCCGACCTTCACGCCAGGGGGCTGAAACTCTACGTCAGCGTCCAGGTCCGCAACGAAGACTACAACTACAAGGCCATTGCCGCCGCTGTCGATGGCGTTGTCATCATGAACTATGACGAACACTTTCCCGGCGGCACTCCCGGCCCCGTCGCCTCGCACGACTGGTTCATCGGCAACCTCGAATCCGCCATCAAAGAAATTCCAAAGGAAAAGTTGATCGTCGCCATCGGCAACTACGGATACGACTGGGTCGAGCGCCCTAAAAAAGGCAAGCTTCCTCCCGGAGTCGCCGACAAAAGCGTCTCCGTGCAGGAAGCCTGGATCGGCTCGCGTGATTCCGAGGAAGACATCGATTTTGACGGCGACGCGCTCAATCCGCATTTCAGCTATCGCGACGACGCCAACTTCCGCCACGACGTCTGGTTTCTCGATGCCGTCACCGCCTTGAACGAAATGCGTTCCGCGCAGACGCTCGGCATCCAAACCTTCGCCCTCTGGCGACTCGGCGCCGAAGACCGCTCCCTCTGGCGCGTTTGGGACATGCCCGGTGAAGCCAACGCCTCCGACCGTTTGAAAGACGTTCCTCCCGGTCAGGACGTCGACATGGAAGGCGAAGGCGAAATCCTCCACATCGAAGCCCGTCCGACGGACGGCGAGCGCGACCTCTCCATCGACAAACAGACCGGCCTCATCGACAACGAAGACTTCAAAAATCTCCCCGAGCCCTATCGCGTTGCTCGCTACGGCGCCAGCAAGAAACAGCTAGCTCTCACCTTCGACGACGGTCCCGATCCCGAGTGGACCCCAAAAATTCTCGACATCCTCAAACGCGAACAAGCCCCGGGAACTTTTTTTCTGATCGGAATCCAGGCCGAAAAATTCGGCGCACTCACCCGGCGCATCTTTCGCGAAGGCCACGAAATCGGCAACCACACCTTCACCCATCCCGACATCAGCTCGATCGGCAACGGCTACATGAAGGTCGAACTCAATCTCACCGAACGCCTCTTCGCCAGCCGCCTCGCCAGCCGCACCATGCTCTTCCGTCCGCCGTACTCCGTTGACGCCGAGCCCGACACCGAAGATCAAGTCCGTCCGCTCGAACTCACGCAAAGCATGGGCTACATCACCGTCGGCAACAAAATCGACACCAAAGACTGGAGCGACGTCCCCGCGCTCTCGCCGCAACAAATTGCCGCCAGCGTGCTCGACCACCTGCCTCCGTGTCAGGCCACCGATCAGAAGTGCGGCAACATTATTCTGATGCACGACGGCGGCGGCAATCGCGAACGAACCGTCCTCGCCCTGCCGCTGATCATCGACGGCGCTCGCGCCCGCGGATTCCAATTCGTCCCCGTCTACCAGTTGATGGGTAAAACCAAAGCCGAAGTCATGCCGCCGCTGCCCACCAGCGAATACTGGTCCGCGCTCCTCAATTGGATCAGCTTCGCTCTCTTCGGCGCCACCATCACCGGCATCACCGTCATCTTTTTTCTCGGCGACATTCTAATGACCGGCCGCCTCATCTCCGTCGGTGTACTCGCCATCTACGACCGTATCCGCTCCCACATCTACGGAACCCCCCAGCAAATCGCCGCCTACCATCCTCTCGTAGCGGTTCTGATCCCCGCCTACAACGAAGAAAAAGTCATCGAACGAACCATTCAGGGCGCGCTCGATTCCGACTATCCCAATCTGCACGTCATCGTCATCGACGACGGCTCCAAAGATCGCACCCTCGAAATTGCCCGCCGCGCCTTCGCCGCCGAAGAAAAAGCCGGCAAGGTTGTCATCCTCACCAAGCCCAACGGCGGCAAGGCCGAGGCTCTCAACTTTGGACTCCAACACATCGGCACCGCCGAATTCTTCGTCGGCATCGACGCCGACACCATCATCGCTCCCGACGCCATCGCCCGCATGATCCCGCATTTCCTCAATCCAAAAGTAGGAGCCGTTGCCGGCAACGCCAAAGTCGGCAACCGCGTCAACCTCTGGACGCGCTGGCAGGCTCTCGAATACATCACCAGCCAAAATTTCGAACGCCGCGCCCTCAACACCATGGGCGCAGTCAGCGTCGTCCCCGGAGCCATCGGCGCATGGCGCGTCGCAGCCGTTCGCGAGGCCGGAGGCTACCACATCGACACCGTAGCCGAAGACGCCGATCTGACCATGGCTCTCTTGCGCAACGGCCATCGCGTGGAATACGAAGACCAGGCGCTGGCCTTCACCGAAGCTCCCACCAGCGCCAACGCCCTCATGCGGCAACGCTTCCGCTGGTCATTTGGAATCCTGCAATCCGTCTTCAAACATCGCGCCGTCTTCGCCCGCAAAGGCGCCTTGGGATTCGTAGCGCTCCCCAACATCCTCATCTTCCAGATTCTTCTGCCGCTGGTCTCGCCGTTCATTGACTTGATGTTCGCCGTTGGCGTGATCTGGTATTTCGTCCAAAAATATTTTCACCCAGAATCGAACGACCCCGCCAGCTTCCAACGCTTGCTAATATTTTTCGTAGCGTTTCTGGTAATCGACTTCATTGCATCGTCGATCGCCTTCACCCTCGAGCGGCGCCAACCCGAAGCCCGCGAAGACGCCTGGCTCCTAAGCCAGGTCTGGTTGCAGCGCTTCGCCTATCGCCAGGTCTTTTCTCTCGTTCTGTTCCGCACCCTGAAACGCGCCTTCCAAGGCCTCCCCTTCGCCTGGGACAAACTCGACCGCACCGCGGCCGTAAAATACGTCGCCGCTGAGCGTAAAGAGTCAGTCAAGGTCTAGAGCCGAGGTCTAGCAGGCTGCGGAAAAACTGTAGAATGTCCGCACTGCGGTGGAAGAGCGGTCCCTTCAGGGCCCCGTAAGTCGCGTTAATCACTGCGGGCTTCAGCCCCCGGGGTCCTCTGTGGGCCCCTGTGTACCCTGTCGTTCGAGCTTTTCGTCGGTACTGAATCAGAGCTTCCTTAGCGCGACAGGAGGGACGTTCGCCCGCCAGACGAATGCTCTGGACGGTCCTTCTCCCAAGCCCCCTTCGCCTTTCGCAAAAATCGTGATACAGTCCTCGTCGTTTTTTCCCGGGAAGCCCTATCAAATCCAAACCTCAAAGGGGACCTAAGATGACAAGCACCGTTCTTGAACTCGCAATCAGCATGATGCTCCTGTACCTGATCATTAGCGGATTCTGTTCCGCCATTCAGGAATTTGTCGCCAACTGGCTTCGCTGGCGCTCCTCAACGCTCGAAGACGCGTTGAAAAAAATGCTCCGCGATCCCGACGCGGCCAACAAAATTTATGGCCACGCTTTGGCTGCGGGGTTGTGGAGTCCCGCATGGCTCCGCAAGAACAATCCGCGAAAACCTTCCTACATTCCAAGCGGCACCTTCGCCCGCATTCTCCTCGACCTGCACAATAATCAAGGATTGACCAA
>JAYUJG010000303.1:0-2299 GCA_043765355.1 Acidobacteriaceae bacterium
CCGGCGACATGGTGGAAGCGTTCGCTACCGAAAGAGTAGCCGCCGAGGCGATGGCCTGATAGAGTGTCATGCCCACTGTCGGCATTCTTACGCTGGAACTCCGGCTGGCTGATGCGCAGTCGCTGAAAGACAAACGCCACACCGTCAAGGGAATCAAAGACCGGCTGCGCTCCCGTTTCAACGTGGCGGTTGCCGAAATCGACTATCAGGATATCTGGCAGCGGTCTCTCATCTCGGCGGTCACTGTCTCCGCCGATCATCTGCACGCTGAACAGGTTTTACAATCGGTAGAACGCGAAGCTGCCAACTTTCTCGGTGGTAGTCTGGTCGGAACGACTATCGAGTGGGTCGAATGACATGGAATCTCCCTCCTCACACCGCACGGAACGTATCGGCGAAACGTTACGCGAAGAACTCTCCGAATTGATCGAGTACGAAATGTCCGACCCCCGCGTCAGCGGCGTGGTGGTAGTGGATGTCCAAATCTCGCCCGACAAGCGCCACGCGCACGTCCTTTTGGGCTTTACCGACGCATCCATCGACGCCAAGGGCGCGGTCAAGGCGCTGGAGCATGCGCTGCCGTTTCTCAAAGTACAACTGGCCAAGCGCATGAATCTGTTCCGCATGCCGGAGTTGCGCTTTCAGGCGGATATTTCCGCGGAGCTGGGCGGCAAGTTGGATCACCTGATGCGCCGCATTCGCAAAGGGCGGCCGAAAGACGCGTAAGCGTCGCGAGTGAACAGTCAAACCAAGGAACGCGGGGGATGAATATAACCCGATGACGTGGTCGAGTCGCTCTTTCCCGGCGGAACGGATTGGGATTTTAACTGCCGCGTAAGCGACCTCAAGGCTTCCGGGAGATGCAAGATATATTGCTTCCGGATCGCGGCCCCCCATCGTGCCTCAGCAACAGAAGGTCGAGCGCGTATAGTCGGTGCCGGTCTGCGTTCAGTCTGGCAGCCTCCCGGCAATGAACCTCGCCAGAGAGTGTTGAAAGTGACATCACGGGTTGGTCAGACACGGCGGCCCTTCCAATTGGTCTTGGCGCGGAACAGAGTGGTGAGCATACCATTGAGAGCGATCAGTTGGAACAGGTAGATCGCCAGCGGAGCGAAAAGGGCGTCCCATTTTCTGAGGTACCAGGGCGCAAGTCCCAGGGACGGGACTAAGGCGAATATGCCGGCAGCCACAGCGTGACGGTCACTCACTAGCCAGGCCAGCACCGGCAAGTAGGAGGTGAGCAATATGGAGGCCGTGATCACCTGCAGGCCCGAGAGTGGGTTGACCAACAAAAAGCGGAAGGAGTTTTTTTGGAATCCTCGCCAGATGCTGGGGAAAGAATCATACATGCGAACGTGGCCGAGTTTCTCGGAACGGAGCACACGCGTTTGCAGGCCGTGCTGTTTGGCGACGCGCGCCAGCGCCACATCTTCAATGACACTGGTGGCCACGCTCGCGTGCCCTCCGATGGAATTGTAAGCAGTGCGGCGAAAGAGGAGGCACTGTCCGTTAGCGAGTGCTTGGGGGGATTTCGCGCTGTTCACCCGGTCCGCCTGGACTCCGCAGAAGTACAAGGCAAAGGCGTAAGGCAGCAGGATTCTCTCGATGGCGGACCGACACTCCTGCTGGAGAAAGACCGACGCCATATCGAGATTTTGGCGGGTTGCGTAAGCAAGCAAAGCTGGAACAAAGGCGGGTTCAAACCAAGTGTCGGCGTCGACGAATAAGAGCCAATCCGATTCGGAGGCACGGGCGCCGGCCAGGCAGGCATTGGGCTTGCCGAGCTGGCCCGGTGTGAGCGGCGGCGCATGGATGACTCTGGCGCCTGCCGCCGCGGCTTGTTCGGCGGTGCGATCGGCGGAAGCGTCGTCGACCACGATGACGTCGTGCGAGAAACTGCGCACGGCGCGGGCAATGTTGCGCTCTTCATTGCGGGCGGGAATGATCACGGTGACGGAGTGCGTGCCAGTGCCTGAATTGATTTCCGGCAGGCGCAGATAATTGCCGCGCGATTTGACGAGAAATAGAACGATGCCGACGGCTACCAGTAACGCGGCCGCAACGCTCAATTGAGTCGCCGCCTGGTTGGACCGGCAACTCCATCGGGAAAGAGGGCGCCTTCGGCCGACTCCTGCCAATGGCCCTGGCCGTCTAAGGCGCGCGCCTCAACGAGCTCTGCTTGCGCCACCGGCAGAGTGGCGATCCAGCGCGTCCACGTGTACGGCGATAGCGGTTTTTCGAGAGTCGCCTCATGCCAGGGTCCGTCATCGGCACGCAACTCGACCTTTTGAATTCCCCG
>JAYUJG010000304.1:0-10808 GCA_043765355.1 Acidobacteriaceae bacterium
GCGATCGCATTGGGGCATCCGCTGGGGGCGACCGGTACGCGGCTGGTGATCACGCTGCTGTATGAGTTGCGACGGCGGAAGAAGAAGTACGGGCTGGCCACGGCGTGCATTGGCGGGGGGCAGGGGATTGCTATGGTGGTGGAGAGCTTTCAGTGATGTATTCGTGGTGGCCATAAGCTAGAGCTCGTGGAGGAGTTGATATGAGACTTGCGATCCTAATTGGTGGATTGGCTTTATCCACGGTTGTTCTCTTGTTTTCGGTGCTTTACCAGAGCTATTGGGGTTTGATGTTTTCTATCGTGTTTCAAGTGCTTCCGGTCTTGGCAACAAGGGATGAGCTTGGGGCACGCTGGTGGTACACGCCAGGTTTCCTCGCGTGGTGGGGAGCAACCTTGCTTGGGGGGTGGTGGCTACAAGTAAGTGAGGGATTGCAAGTGTCGCCGATATTTAATTCATTCGGACCAGGCTATTTGATTATGGCTGTGATCGCACTAATCTGGCCAAAATGGTTCAACAGCTGGCGAACAAGAAGCGCGAAGGAGTAATAGAGACTGTTTATGGAAATCAAAAAAGTTGGCATTCTAGGCTGCGGTTTGATGGGTTCCGGCATCGCGCAAGTCTGTGCTACGGCGGGCTTCGACGTTACTGTGCTCGAAGTCGAGCAGAAATATCTCGACAAGGGTTTTGCCGGGATCGAGAAGTCGCTGTCTAAGTTTGCCGAGCGTGCGGTCGATAAAGGCGGGATCACTCCGCAGCAGAAAGACGAGATTCGGGCGCGGCTCAAGGGGACGACGAACAAAGCGGATCTTGCCGATTGTGACATCGTCATCGAGGCCATCATCGAGAATGTCGAAGAAAAAAAGAAGATGTATGCGTCGCTCGATCCGATCGTCAAAAGTGACGCCATCTTTGCCTCGAATACTTCTTCCATCTCGGTGACGGAGTTGTTGACGGCGGTGAAGCGTCCGGAGAGATTCGTCGGGCTGCACTTTTTTAATCCCGTGCCGCTGATGAAGCTGGTGGAGGTGGTGAAGACGATTGCCACCGCTCCCGAGGTTTACGACGAGGCTTATGAGTTTGCGAAGAAGCTGGGCAAGGTTCCGGTGCGGACGTCGGACAAGACGGGATTCATCGTAAATCGGCTGCTGGTGCCGTATCTGCTGGATGCGATCCGCGCCTATGAAGAAGGCGTCGGCTCGATCGAGGACATCGATAACGCGATGAAACTCGGCTGCGGGTATCCGATGGGCCCGTTTACGTTGCTTGATTTTGTCGGGCTTGATACGACTTACTACATTACGCATGTGATGTATGACGAGTTCAAGGAGCGGCGGTTCGCTTCGCCTCCGCTGCTGAAGCGGCTGGTGATGGCGGGGTGGTATGGGAGGAAGTCGGGGCGCGGGTTTTATGATTACGCGAACCCGGAGAAGCCGGTGGCGGGGAAATTCTGATTCACCACTGAGGCATGGAGGCCAATAAATACTTGGGCTTTAGCCTCTGAGGGCCACGGACCGCTTGCGTTTTAACGCGCCGTAACGCTTCATTACTTCTTCAAGAGGGATAGTCTTGGTGCGTCCGGAGCGTATCTCGACTAATCGTTTTTCGGCTAGGTAGATATCTTCGAGATCGTCAAGATGTCGGAGAATCGCTTCACGGGCGTAATAGGTTTTGGTGCGGCCGGTGCGCTTGGCGAGGCGGTCGAGGCGGTTCTCGATTTTTTCGGGAAGGCGGATGGCTAGCATGGAATCCTCCTTGCTATACAATTATAGCAAGAAAGGCGTTTCAACACGGAAGCTTATATTCCAGGCGTTTCTATGACTTACGAAAACGTACTCCTCGAAAAGAAAAACGCAATCGCCTACGTCACCGTCAACCGGCCGAAGGTGCTTAATGCGCTCAACATGGCGACCATGAAAGAGCTGGGCGCCGCGTTTTTTGACGTCAAGAATGACTCCTCAATTCGCGTGGCAATCTTAACTGGCTCGGGCGAGAAGGCCTTCGTTGCGGGCGCTGATATCAGCGAACTGGCGAAGCAGGACGCGGTTTCCGGCAAGGAGTATGCCCACCGAGGGCAGGCGGTCCTCGACCTGATCGAGAATTTGGGGAAGCCGGTGATTGCCTGCATTAACGGATTTGCGCTCGGTGGGGGATGCGAACTGGCGCTGGCTTGCACGATGCGTCTCGCTAGTGACAACGCGAAGCTGGGGCAACCGGAGGTGAAGCTGGGAATCATTCCCGGATATGGTGGCTCGCAGCGGCTGCCGCGTCTGGTGGGCAAGGGGCTTGCGATGCAGATGGTGCTGGCCGGGGAAATGATTACGGCGCAGGAAGCGCATCGCATTGGCCTCGTGAATGAAGTGACTTCGGCCTCGGAGTTGATTCCGCGGGCGGAGGCGATTGCGGCTAAGATCATTGCGAACGGTCCGCTGGCGGTGCAGTACGCTTTGGAGGCCGTCAACAAAGGGATGGAGATGACTTTGGCCGGGGGGCTATTTCTGGAAGCTTCGTTATTTGGCGTCTGTTGCGCTACTGAGGATAAGAAAGAGGGTACGGCGGCATTTTTGGAAAAGCGGGCGGCGTCGTTTAAGGGCAGGTGAGAGGTCAGAGGGCAGATTGCAGAGGTGAGAGGCAAATTCACCACGGAGGCACCCTTCGGCTTCGCTCAGGGCAGGCTCCGGCACGGAGGAAAACACGAAGGGGAAAATCAAAATCGAGCGCGCTCCTGAACCATCGGTTCCGGCGATTGAAGGCGGTCTCAGTGCCGTGGGCATGCGCTTTGCTATCGTCGTGTCCCGCTTTAACTCTTTCATTACCGAGCGGCTTTTTCTGAGTGCTTACGACGGGCTGTTGCGGTCGGGAGCTCGGAAGAAAGATATTGCGCTGGTGCGGGTTCCGGGGGCATTTGAAATTCCTCTTGCCGCTCGCTCGCTCGCCGAAACTAAGAAGTACGATGCGATTCTTTGTATTGGGTGTCTACTGCGCGGCGATACGGCGCACTATGACGTGATCGTGAATGAAGTGACGCGCGGTATCGGGCAGTCGGCGCAGGAGACGGGAGTTCCCCATGCGTTTGGAGTGCTTACCTGCGAGACGCTGGAGCAGGCGATTGATCGGGCTGGGTTGAAGATGGGGAACAAGGGCGCGGAGGCGGCTATGGCGGCGATTGAGATGGTGAATCTGAAGAAGGCGGTCGCTGGTCGTCGGTCACTGGCCGTTGGGAAAGGCGAGAGCAAGTCAAGAACCCGCAATCCAAAACGCTAAGCGCCGCGCAGTGAATCCAACCCTGTACACTGAAACGAACCGCGAACGACCAACGACCAACGACGAACGACGAACGACTAGCGACCGACCCATGGGCACCCGACGCAAATCCCGCGAACTGGTTCTACAGATGCTGTTTCAGTCCGATATGGGGAAACAGACGGCGGATATTGTTCGGAAAACATTTTGGGCCGAGCGGACGAATGTCGAGGAAGAAGTGCGCGGGTTTGCCGACGATCTGTTTCGCGTTGCCAGCGACCGGCTGCCCGAGATCGACGAGTTAATTGGCAAGCATACGCAGCACTGGCGCATGGAGCGCATGGCGACCGTCGACCGGAATGTGCTGCGGGGAGCGGTGGCGGAATTTTTGGGCTATCCGGCGACGCCGCGGGCGGTGGTGATTAACGAGGCGCTGGAGATTGCGCGGAAGTTCTCTACTCCGGAGTCGGTGCAGTTTATTAACGGCGTGCTCGATAGCGTGGGGAAAGAAGTGGGGACGTAGCGGCTGCCGGTTTCTAGGTTCAGTTGTCAGTTCTCAGTGTGACCTCTTCAGAAAGAAATTCTTCCAAATTTTGACCGGTTGAGACTTCCAGGCGAAAGCACGTGGCCCGAGTTCCGAGCATTTCTAGCTGCGCTTGGCTGGGACGGGGCAGAACCCCGTCACCACACATAGAGTCGGAACTTGATCATTGCGGTTTGATGGCGATCAGGTCTGGCAGGCATGGGGCGCCGGGGTTCTGGTTGCACATGTTCATGTTGTTATTGTCGTTGACATTGACGTAGGGCACCTGCTGGATGTCGCCCTGCTGGAATTGGGTTTGACCGTTGGTGATGACGATGTGCACGGAGACGGCGGGGCAGGGGCCACCCACTACGCAGGGATCGTTGGCGATCAGGAAGACCTGGCTTCCGTCGGTCGAAGCGGCGACCGATTGGTTGAAGGCCGAGGTAGCCAGCGGCAAGCTGCCAGGGGCGAGCTGGACGGGAGGCAGGTTTCCATTGGTTGGACTGACCAGGAGAACGTCGGGGACATTAGCGGCGACGACGATCATCTCATTGCCATCGGCCACGAGTTGGGCAAAGACGGGAGTGAACGCGCCCAGGCCGAGGTTGAAGGATCCGATTGTAGTCAGCAGAGTAGGGGATGTAACCGGTATATTTTCTTTCTTTATTGGATCGCAGGTTGCGTGTGTCGCGTTTGCCGCGTTGATTGGTGCCGGCTGCTGGGTGAATTCCGCTTGCAATACCTCAATGTTGGGTGGTTCGAGTGCGACCAGGGTCTGGACCAGGGAGGGGGCATTGTCGTTTGGTCCCAGGTTGGAGACCAGGGCCGCACCGTTTGCGGTAACGGCAGGAGACAGAAAAATTTTCGTCGGCGCGAGCGCAGACGAGCCGGTGGCGGGGAGCTTGATGGTCGGGGCCGTGGGCGAAGCGCAAGTCGAGTAAGCGCTGACGGACGCGGGCAGCGGATCTCCGACGACGTAGGCAAAGCTTCCATCGGCCGCGAATTGAACGTCGGCGGCGGAGGTGGCGATGGGCACAAAGCCGAATGCGTCTACCGTGGAATAGACATACATTCTGCCGGTGCTGGTGAGGATGAAGAGCTTGAGCTGGTCGGGAGAAAAAGCGGCGGCGGTGGCGGTGTCGTTGGGAATGACCAAGTCGATGGGGCCTGCGGTGCCGCTGGCGTTGTAGAGATAGACCTGGTGGGGGATGGTCGTGTTATCGGCGACGACTACCTGCTGGCCATTGTTCGAGATGGCGAGCACTTTGCCGCACAGGGAAACATGGCACGGCGTCGAGGAGTTCGAGACCAGGGTGGCGGTGGGATTTGTACCCGCGACGTCGACGAACATCAGGCCCTGATCGGTGCCGATGTAGAGGCGCGAGGTCGCCAGATGGTGAAACATCATGGAATTGGGAGTGCGGGGCAGGGACACGATGGCGCCGATCTGGTTCGTACCAGAGGTTGTTGGGGTCACCGAGAACAGCGCACTCGAACAGCCCGGGGCGTCCGCGCATCCGGTGGTTGCGACCCATGCCGTGTAGGTCGGCGCTTTCGTTGTAGTGGTTACGTTCACCGAGATCGCTCCGAACCCAGTAGCGCCGTTCGGCAGCGGCCCGTTGCTGGCGTAGATGGGGAGGCCGGGTAGAACTCCGATGTTGCAGGATGGCGGAGAGCAGGAAGCGGTGAGAGTGGCGCCGCCGAGGTTGGCGCGGGCGGTGGCGCTGTTTGTTCCGGAGGTGTTGGTGACTGTGCCGAAGGCGGCAACCTCTGGATTGGTCGTGCTCCAGGTGATGGGAGGAGCGGCGAGCGGGCTGAAATCGACGATGTTGTAGAGGCTGTCGATTGCCGTGGCGGTGACGGGCACACTGCCCCCGTTATTCACGGTGATGGTATTGGTCTGGCTTCCCTGGATTCGAAGCCGGAGATAGCGCACCAGACAGGTCGTGTAGGGGAAGGCGCTGCTGGTGGCTCCGCCGACGGTGGCAAAAAGCTCGGTGATGCCGGGAGATCTGGCGGTAACTTGAGCCTGGTTGAGAGTGTTGGGCTGCTGTGGAGGAACGAAGGAAACGGGAGTGGCCACTCCGAAATTGCCGGCCGACCAGGTCACGGGGCCCACGGTGCTGGTGATGTCCACGTTGTTGCTGAAGGCGGCAGCCTGGTAAATCCAGGTCTGTCCCTGAGAAAAGCAGTGGTATTGCGGCGGGACGGGTTCAGCCTGGGAAACCTGGACGCTGTCGACGTGCTGGTGAACGTAGAAGGTGGTGGGTGGGCTGCTCACACCATTGGCGGTGGCGGTCACAATGGCGATTCCGGAAGTGCCGGGAGAGCATTGGGTGAGGGTGGGGTCCCAGGTGCCGGCGCAGTAGCTCCCGTTGCGGGCGACCGAAAGTGGAGCCGATGTGTTCGGGTTTCCGCTCTGCACGATGAACTGAATGTCGAGACCGAGAATTTGGTGGCCAAGGCCATCCCTGGCGCTGGCGCTGAAGAACTGATGGGATCCGACTTCGAGAGAGACGTTGCCGGTGGGGTTCAGAGTGATGATCTGTACGCCGCTGTTGCCGGAGTTGCCGCTGCTCTTGCCGAGGCAGCCGGTGAGGGCAAGGACGCCGACAAACGTGATGGCCAATGTAAGAAGAAAACGGGGACCGCAACGATACATGAATCCTCCTCGCGTCCTTTTGCCAGGCGCGAGCGTAAAGTGATGTGGGCGGAAATATGTCAGTGTAGAGGGTAAGCGGACATGTTTCAAGGTTTCAGGGTTTCAAAATTTCAAAAGCACGCGAATTGAACGCGAATATTGTGCGCTTGCGCGACCTTAAAAACTTTGGAAGCTTTGAAACCTTGAGGCTTGAAGCCCTGCTCCATCCTCAATTTCTTCGATGCATCGAACAGCGGTTGACGATGTGCGGGGTAGTTGTTATTATCAAACAGTTCCGCGAGTTAAGTCTGGCTTGCCTGTATTCGGCAGTCCTGTCAAATGCGTAACCTGCGCTGATGAAGGGCTCCGGGAAGATGTTGGCTGAGCTTTGAAGAAGTACGTATCCGGTTGGAACTTGGTGGTAATTCTGAAGACCGGAAACGCCCTCGCTGAAACGTCCTGCGAAAACCTTTGCGCCGGGGCTCGGAAGTTAGAGCCTGGAGTCACGCGAGGCTATGCAGGCGGAAGCAGACGAAACGGAGCGCCTCCGAACCTGAAATTGAGGCAAGGCGTGGCGTCACCGTCGTCGGCGATTTAGTCTGAGCGGGAAATTGAAGGAATTCTCACCGGCATGAATATTGCTGCGCGGGGAGAGCATGGCTGGGCGCGTCGAGGCCTGTGCCAGAACCGGGACGAGGCAAGCCGCGTCTCGACGGCGGATGTGTGGTTGCGCCAAATTTGGTTTGTATGTTGCGCGAATTTTTGTGTAGAGACGCGGCTTGCCGCGTCTGGGAGCGGCAAGAGTGCCTACTTTTAATCAGCTGGTGAAATTCGGCCGCGAGCGGACGAAGTACAAGACGGCGAGTCCGGCGCTGCAATCGTGTCCGCAGAAGCGCGGCGTGTGTACGCGCGTTTATACCCAGACGCCGAAAAAGCCGAACTCGGCGCTGCGTAAAGTGGCGCGCGTTCGTTTGACCAATGGAATTGAAGTGACGACGTATATTCCAGGCGTTGGCCACAACCTGCAGGAGCACTCGATTGTGCTGATCCGCGGGGGCCGGGTGAAGGATTTGCCGGGTGTGCGTTATCACGTAGTGCGCGGAACGCTGGATGCGACGGGCGTTGCCGGCCGCAATCAGGGGCGGTCGAAGTACGGTACGAAGCGCGCCAAGAAGGCTTAAGGGCGGTGGTTAGTGGTCGGTGATTAGTGGCTAGTTGAGCACGACGAAATTAAAGCTGAGAGCTGAGAAGCAATGCCTAGAAAAGGACACACCCCGAAGCGCACGGTTGCTGCCGATCCGATCTACGGATCGGACTTGGTGACGAAGTTCATCAATTCGATGATGTGGCAGGGCAAGAAGTCGACTGCCGAAGGCATTTTTTATAAGTCGCTCGAGAAGTTGAAGGAGAAGGGCGGCGACGAACCTTTGAAGTTGTTCACCAAGGCAGTGGAGAACGCGAAGCCGTTGCTCGAAGTGAAGACACGGCGTGTCGGCGGCGCGAACTATCAGGTGCCGATCGAAGTGGCTCCCGACCGCAGAACTTCGCTTGCGATTCGCTGGCTTGTAAGCTATGCGCGCGGCCGCGGTGAAAAGGGAATGATCGACAAGTTGACCAACGAATTGCTGGACGCCGCAAACGGCAAAGGCGCCGCCATTAAGAAGAAAGAAGATGTACATCGCATGGCGGAAGCGAACAAGGCGTTTGCGCATTACAGGTGGTAGGGATTTGGTAATCGGGTAATTTCGCAATTTAGAAGCGCAATTTCCCGGGAAATTGCCAAATTACCCGATTGTAAAATTACGCAATTTGTTTGAGCCCAGAAAGAGTAGAGAAAGATCGTGCCTAGAACAGTCCCACTAGAACGTTGCAGGAACATCGGCATCATGGCCCACATCGATGCCGGTAAGACCACGACGACGGAGCGCATCCTGTTTTATACGGGAAAGACGCACCGTATCGGCGAGGTGCACGAAGGCACGGCCATCATGGACTGGATGGAGCAGGAGCAGGAGCGCGGCATCACGATTACTTCCGCGGCGACGACCTGTACCTGGCGCGATATCCGCATCAATATTATTGACACGCCCGGCCACGTCGATTTTACGGCCGAGGTGGAGCGCTCGCTGCGCGTGCTCGACGGCGCGGTGGCGGTATTTGATGCGGTGCATGGCGTGCAGCCGCAGTCGGAAAAAGTCTGGCGCCAGGCTGACAAATACGGCGTCCCGCGAATTTGTTTTATTAACAAGATTGACAAGATGGGTGCCGATTTCGAGCATGCCATCGATACCCTCCGCAAGCGCCTCAATGCCAAGCCCGTCGCGATCCAGATTCCCATCGGACAAGAAGACAAGTTTATCGGCGTGGTGGATCTGGTCGCGATGAAGGCCATCATCTGGAAAGACGAGACGATGGGCGCCGAGTACGAGACGGCTGAGATTCCGGCGGAGCTGCGAAAAAAGGCGGAAGCGTTCCATGCGCAACTGGTAGAGACCGTCGCCGAAAATGACGACGACATCCTGCACAAGTTTCTCGAAGGTGAAACGATTTCAGCGGACGAGATCAAGAAGTCGCTGCGGAAATCGACGATTGGGTTGAAGCTTTTCCCGGTGGTTGTGGGCACGTCGTTCAAAAACAAAGGTGTGCAGCCGCTGCTCGATGCCGTCGTGGATTACCTACCTTCGCCGCTGGACACGAAAGAAACACGCGGCCTCGATCCGAACACCGAGCAGTCCATCACGCGCAAAGCCGACGACAAAGAACCTTTCTCTGCGTTGGCGTTCAAGATCATGGCCGATCCCTATGTCGGTCAGTTGACATTTATCCGTGTCTATTCCGGACAGCTGAAATCGGGCGAAGCGGTGCTGAATTCGCGCACGCAGCGCGACGAACGTATTGGCCGCCTGCTGAAGATGCACGCCAACAAACGCGAAGACATTCAGGAAATTCTCGCAGGCGACATCTGCGCCGTGGTCGGACTGAAGAACGTCAGCACGGGAGACACGATTTGCGACGAGCGGCATCCGATTACTCTCGAGTCGATTTCGTTTGCGGTGCCGGTGATTTCGGTGGCGGTCGAGCCGAAGACCAAGGCCGACCAGGAAAAAATGGGCATGGCGCTGGCCAAGCTGGCGCAGGAAGATCCCACCTTTAAGGTTCACACCGATCCCGATAGCGGACAAACCATCATCAGCGGCATGGGCGAGTTGCATCTGGAAATCATCGTCGACCGCATGATGCGCGAATATAAAGTCGAAGCGAATGTCGGCAAGCCGCAGGTGGCGTATCGCGAGACCATTCGCAAACACGCCGAAGCGGAAGGCAAGTACATCCGGCAGACCGGTGGCAAGGGCCAGTACGGCCACGCGAAGATTTATCTCGATCCGCAACCGCCGGGCATGGGTTACGAGTTCGTCAACGATATTACTGGCGGATCGGTGCCCAAGGAATTTATCAAGCCGATCGATCAGGGCATCCGCGAAGCATTGGAAGGTGGCATTCTTGCCGGCTATCCGATGGTTGACGTGAAGGCGACGCTTTACGACGGCAGCTATCACGACGTCGACTCGAACGAAATGGCGTTCAAGATTGCCGGTTCGATGGCGTTCAAAGAAGCGGCCCGCAAGGCTTCTCCGGTGCTGTTAGAGCCGGTGATGGCTGTTGAAGTTGTGACGCCGGAAGATTACGCGGGAACGATCATGGGCGATCTGAGTTCGCGTCGCGGACGCATTGAAGGCATGGAGCACCTCGCCGGTTCGCAGGTGATCAAGGCGATCGTGCCTCTCGCGGAAATGTTCGGTTACGCGACGCATATGCGTTCGTCGACCCAGGGACGCGCCGAGTACTCGATGCATTTTGCGCGCTATGAAGAAGCTCCGCGTCATGTGGCCGAAGAAATTATCGCCAAGACGCAGGGTAAGCCGACGCCCAGGTGACAGTACGGGCTGCGGTTCGTTGCTGATCGCAGATTCTGGGCGACGGATGGCCGGCAGGCGGACTTGGAATCGGTTTTCGGGCCGAGTGGAATTTGGCGAGAGCTTCTTGGTCGAACCGAAGGTTATGCGGGGACAGAAGTTTGGTGCGAGTCCTCGACGGAACGGCGATATCGGGTCCGCGATTTTTGGCGGTCGCATCGCGAGTTTGAGATGTTCCGGGAGCGGTTTTGTAGTCGAGTAGAAGGGTTTCATTCGCTGCTAATTAGCGGAGGAATTGTGAGCAAGTTTGAGGTCGTCGGTACTTATTACGACGAGCGTGGTGACGGTGACGATTTAGTCGCGACGTAAAGCTGAGGAGCGAAAGAAAATGGCGAAAGAAAAATTTGAGCGAAATAAGCCGCACTGCAACGTAGGGACGATTGGTCACATTGATCATGGCAAGACGACGTTGACGGCGGCGATCACG
>JAYUJG010000305.1:0-8488 GCA_043765355.1 Acidobacteriaceae bacterium
CGCGATTGTCCACAACGTGTCGCCGCTCTCCACAGGATGTGCACAGAAAGCAACCCCTTTCGGGTTGCGGTGCAGGCCGGTTCGGGTGCAGAGTTTAACTGCATAATATTTATGAAAACAGCAGCCGAAACTTGCCCAGTGTGCGCGGGTTCAGGATGGAAGCGGGTTACAGGAGCGCTCGACGACGGCGTCACGCGCTGCGATTGCCAGCTCCGCACCCGCGGCGGCGCCATGATCGCCGCAGCTCGTATTCCCAAACGATACGAGCATTGCGAGTTGTCGAACTTCGAGTTTGAGGGGCCCCTTTCGCATCTCGACCATGCTCACACAACGGCGCGTCGGTTCGTCGAAGAGTATCCGGTAGATAAAACTGGTCTGTTGCTGGTCGGTAACGCAGGCTCGGGAAAGACGCATTTGGCGGTCGGCATCGCAAAGGCGTTAATCCGGCAGAAGGGGATCGAGTGCATTTTCTACGATTATGCAGACCTGCTAAAGCAGATCCAGGATTCGTACAACCCCTCGGTACAAACCACGGAACTTGGGCTGCTCCGGCCAGTTTTTGAATCGGAAATTTTGGTCCTGGATGACCTTGGCTCGGTGAGACCCACGGACTGGCGGTGGGATACGGTCCGTTTAATCGTAAACACACGCTACAACGACAGCCGCACCACCATCATCACCACAAACTTTCCGAATAAGCCGGCGGGAACGGTTACAGACAGACGGTTGGCGAAAGCAGAAGGGCAAAAGACAACCAAGCATGCCGACGACTCTAGCGAGGCAGACTCTTCAGACTTGGCAAAGTACACCCTCGGAGATCGCATCGGCGAACCTATGCGTTCTCGACTGCACCAGATGTGCCGCATTGTGAAGATGGACGGGCCAGACTACCGCAAGAAGTATATGAGCGCGAGCTTCGGTTAATAATCAGACATCTTCAGGCTTTCTTCGGCACTCTCCCCAAATCTGTCATCCCGAGCGCCGTCCCGAGCGCAAGCGAGGGCAAGTCGAGGAACCTTGAGTTCCCAGCCACCTCAGATGCCGCCTGCATGCTAGGAATCTGGCTGGCGTCCACTGGCTTGGTCTCGTACCAGTCCGCCGCCAAGTCCTTCCATTCCGGATTGAATTTCGCGATCAGCCACAGTTTCTTTTCCCTGCGCCATCGTTTCATCTGCTTTTCGCGCGCGATCGCTTTGCACACATCGTCCCAGCTTTCCCAATACACCAGGCGAACGGCATTGTACTGGTCGGTAAAGCCTTCCGTCCGGTGGTTCTTGTGCTCAAAAACACGGCGGCGAAGGTTATTGGTCATTCCAATGTAGAGAGCCCGCCGGGAGCTGCTTTGCATCATGTAGACGTAGTAACGATATTCGCGGGACATGCTGTGAGACTGGCACATGCGAGTTGCGGGCGCTGTGTCGCAGATCACTTCGCGTTTATGATGATTCGCGGGGAAACACTAAGGTCCCTCGACTTGCCCTCGCGTTCGCTCGGGACGGCGCTCGGGATGACAGGTTTGGGGGAGGGTGCATCTTGCGTCGAGCGCACTACAATCAACGTGTGCTCAGCGAACGCATCGAGTTTCGCCCGGAAGCCGACGCCGAGGTCTTCTCCGCCGTCGCCGCCGCCCCGGCGGTTTTTCTGTTGCGCGGCGCCGATCCACATGCCGAGCCTTACGTCAGCAAGACCGCCAACCTCCGCCGCCGCCTGCAACGCCTTCTCTCCGCTCCCGAGGAACACACCAAGCGCCTCAACCTGCGCGATCGCGTCCGCTCAATCGAATTCACGCTCACCGGATCGGACTTCGAATCTGGCTTCGTGCTCTATCAGGCGCTGCGCGCGGCTTTTCCCAAAACGTATTCCAATCGGCTGCGGCTGCGCTTCGCTCCTCTAGTCAAGCTGCATCTCGAAAACAAATTCCCCCGCGCTTCGATCACGACGCGACTCGGCCGCATTTCAGGAAAGAATGTTTACTACGGCCCGTTCCCTTCGCGCGTAGCAGCCGAGAAATTTATGAACGACGCACTGGATTTTTTCAAGATGCGGCGCTGCGTCGAAGACCTGCACCCCGATCCAAAATTTCCCGGCTGCGTCTATTCCGAAATGAAGATGTGTCTGGCGCCCTGCTACCGCGGCTGCACCGACGATGACTATCGCGCCGAAGTAACGCGGGTCGAAACTTTTTTCGACTCGCGCGGTGAATCGCTGAAGCGTCACCTGACCTCCGAGCGCGACAACGCCTCGGCGACCATGGAGTTCGAGGAAGCCGCAGCCGTTCACGCGCGCCTCGACAAGCTCGCGCCTGTCTTGCAGCAGTTGCCGGAGTACGTACAACGCATCGACCAATCACACGCCGTCATCGTACAAAAATCGCTACACCCCGAGAGTGTCGCATTGTTCAGAATTGACGGCGGCGTAGTCGCGGGACCGCTTGCCTTTCCCATCTCCGCGCCCGAGCACACCAAGTCGCAATCGATGGAGGCCCGCATTCAAGCCGCGCTTGAGGCATTTCCCGCTCACGCCCCGGAGAGCGTCATCGAACACATGGAGCACATGGCGATCCTGAGGCGCTGGTGCTATCGCGGCAGCAAGTCAGGCGAAATCTTCTTCGCCGATAACCGCGGAGAGCTCCCCATGCGGCGACTGGTGCGGGGCATCGGCCGCGTCTACAAAGGCGAAGCACCCGAACTCTTTCCGGCGTGAAGTTCGTTCACCGCCGAGACGCCGAGAAAATCTTAGTGAGCCGAACAACGAGCAGCAGGAAACAAGAAAAGATTTTCTCGGCACCCTCTGCGTCTCGGCGGTGTCGGCGGTGATTTCCGCACTAAGCCGCGCGCACCGGCATCCGCGTCGGCCGTTTTCGAAATACAACCCTAATCTCCTCCCGCCAGTGCTCGTCAATCCCCAGCACTTCCCAATCGATCTCCGGCGAGAGATACCGCAGGATGGTGTCGGTCGTGGGATGAACCCGGAGCGCCGGAGCAACCAGCATGAGCAGCGGCTTTAGCTGCGAAATCTGCTGCCCCGGAAAATACCCGAACTGGGCGAACTCTCCCCGGCTCTGGTGCCATGCGACCCGCGACCAGTAGTCGACGCCCTGCAGCGGCAGATGGATATCCTCGTCGGCCTTGAGTTCGATCACCGCCAGCCGCGCGTCGCGAGTCGTCGCCAAAACATCAATCATGGCGCGATCGGCCGCGGCGAACGCTGGTACCTGCGCATATACCGGTGACGCCCGCAGCCGGCTGTCAAGCGCCGCGATATAGGCAAACACCAGCGACTCCAGCCAGCGCTCAGGATGCATCCGCCACAGCGCGTGATTCTTCGGACCGTCCTGATGACGCACCGCCGCCGCCAGCCTCACCAGATCGCAAAATTGCATCTCGTTCTCCGGACTCAGCACGCGCTCCTCCGGCCCTACGCCGAATACGATTTCCTCGCCACTCTCGAAAGTTCGCGGATCATGCGCGATCCGAGCCTGAGCGAATTCGAGCCCGTGCCGGCGAAACGAAATCAGAGCGGGCGAGAGCACCACGGCTTCCGACTGCGGCAGAATGCCGCGAATGCGCGTAATCGATGCCGCGAAGCGGTCAAGCGCCGGACCTTGATTGGTGCAATGCGCCAGTCTCGTCGCCAGATTGCCGCAGTCACTGGTATCCAGCGGAACCAGCGCATCCTCGCGCTGGTCGAATTCATACAAAAGCCATTTCGCCGCCGTGGGATGCAAATGCGCCATCCGCTGCCGAGTCAACGTGGCCATCCCCTGTGGCACAATCATGGCCAGGCCTTCGACCACGCATCGTTCTCGCTGCGCCATCCGGCAGGCGTCAAGCCACAGGATCCCGCAGGTAAGCGCGCCATCGACCGTCGATTGTGTTTCCTGGTCGTTCACTCCGAGGATTGCCAGCGCGCGCTGTCCTTGTCGCAGCCATCCGCGCAAATAAGCGGGGCCGAACGAATGTTCAAGGTCCACGCTCGTCGTCAGCTGGACGATGGTCCACTCGGCAAAATTTCTTGCGAGCGCGCGCCGCAACCGCGGCTCGTAAGCAACCCGCGCAGCCCGCCGCGCAGCGGGCGAACGCCGGTCGCGATCGCGGCAGAAATCCAGCCGCGTCGGGCGATTCTGCCCCATCCGCTGCACCTGCATCCGCAACGTAGTCGACTTCACGTCCGCATCCAGCACGCGCCGCACCACATTCCGCTCGTGTGACCACAGGTGCAGCAGGCATTTGTGATACTCGCCCGAAATCGAATACTTCGACTCCGCCAGATCGAACGCAATGGCGCCGTCCTCAACCACAACCGCAGCCCGTGCTCCGCTAAGAAAATCGGAGATCGTCTGGCTGAGCGACTCGGGAGTCATAGCAATCGATTATTTCGTCCCTGGCAGCCGCCTGTCAGTGACGGCTAACCCGCGCAAATGTTTGGTTTCGCCGCCCGCCCCCAAGAATTGGCGAGCCTAGCCTCACTTCCGTAATCACGTTCGCCACACTGACGGCCCTTCGCTCGTGGGATAATCCAATCAGCGGTAGCGGCCAAAGGTTGTGTGGCTAGGTTTGTATGGTGACGGGGCTCCGCCCCGTTTCAAAGCATCGGGCCATGAGTCGCTTAGGGACAACAGGGCATCAAAATATGGTGACTGCCAATCAAGAGCGTTTCTTCTTCCAGCACTACGGGGTTACGAATCAAGACCTTGAGAACTATCTAAACGCCGCGCTTTCTGCCGGCGGCGACTACGCCGACCTCTATTTCGAATACCTGACTTCGACCTCGCTAATGGTCGATGAGTCGCTGGTAAAGTCGGCCTCGCAGGGAATTTCGGCAGGATGCGGCGTACGCGTCGTTTCTGGAGAGCGCACCGGCTACGCCTACACCGATGACCTTTCTGCGCAGCGAATCTTGCACGCCGCCCGCACCGCCGCGTTGATCGCAAGCGCCCCGGCCAAGACGACGGTCGCCGGATTCCAGCAGAAGCCCGCCCGCAGTCTTTATCCCGTGACCCTGCCTTCGGTGGACGCCGACATCACCGCCAAAGTCGAGTTGCTGATGCGCGCCGACCGCACCGCTCGCGGATACGATCCCCGAATCAAAGAAACTCGCGCCAACTATTCCGACGAATTGAGAAACATTCTGGTCGTGGGTTCCGACGGCACCTTCGCCGAAGACTCGCAGCCCCTGGCCCGCATGAATGTTTCCTGCATCGCGAAGACCGACACGACATCAGGCCGAGGCAGTTCGGGCGGCGGCGGTCGCGTCGCCCTCGACTTCTTTTTTGGCGACAAGACTCCCGAATTTTTCGCGAAAGAAGCCGCGCGCCAGGCAATCCTCCAACTCGACGCCCGCGAAGCTCCCGCCGGCGACATGGAAGTCGTTCTAGGCCCCGGATGGCCCGGCGTTCTCCTGCACGAGGCCGTCGGCCACGGATTGGAAGCCGATTTCAATCGCAAGAAGACGTCGGCCTTCGCCGGACTGATCGGCAAACGCGTGGCCAGCGAAAAGTGCACGGTAGTCGATAACGGCACCATGCCCTGGCGTCGCGGTTCGATCAACGTAGACGACGAAGGCCAGCCCACGCAGGAAACCGTCCTGATCGAAAATGGAATCCTAAAAGGCTATCTCAGCGACAAACTTTCCTCGAAACTAATGGGCCTGGCCGACACCGGCAACGGACGCCGCGAAAGCTACGAGCACATTCCAATGCCGCGCATGACGAACACATACATGCTCGCCGGACAAGACGATCCCGGCGACATTATTCGTTCGGTGAAGAATGGCGTCTACGCCGTGAACTTCGGCGGCGGCCAGGTCGACATCACAAACGGAAAGTTTGTCTTCTCAGCTTCGGAAGCCTATCTAATCGAAGATGGCAAAATCACTGCGCCCATCAAGGGCGCAACCCTGATCGGCAACGGTCCCGATGTGCTGACGCGAGTTTCGATGGTCGGCAACGATTTGAAACTCGATGAAGGTGTAGGCACCTGCGGCAAAGATGGACAAGCCGTGCCCGTGGGCGTCGGCATTCCAACTATTAAGATTGATCGGCTGACTGTCGGCGGCACGGCCAGGAAAGAGTCCGGCGGATTCATGCAGTAAGAAGATTGCAGAGGTTAGAGGTCAGATTGCAGAGGTAAAACCATTCGGGTGCCACGGTTTTTACCTCGTCAATCTGACCTCTAACCTCTGACCTGTTTTTTCAAATGACAACAACTCTGGAAGCTCAAACTCCGAAGCTCGAATCCAACCTGCGCTCGCTCGCCACCGACGTAGTGGCGCGCGCCATGTCCGGCGGCGCAACCGCCGCCGAATGCGTCGTCCGCGAAGGCGACGAATTTTCCACCGTCGTGCGCCTCGGCCAGGTCGAAACTCTGAAAGAATCCGGCTCGCGCGCCATCGGCGTTCGTGTCTTCTTCGGACAACGCGCCGCCAGCACCTACTCCAGTGACTTCTCCGCCGCAGGCATCAAGCGCATGTTGAAATCCGCGCTCGAACTGGCGAAGATTTGTTCTGAAGATCCGTACTCGGGCATTCCTGAAGCCTCGAAACTAGGCCAACTCACCGCCAACCTCGATCTCTATCACGAAGACGTGTACTCGCTTCCCGGCACGGAGCGCATCGACTACGCGCGCCGCGCTGAAAAAGCCGCGCTCGACGTCGATCCGCGCATCAAGAACTCCGAAGGCGGATCGTTTGACGCCGCAACCGGCAGAAAAATCCTGGCAAATTCTCACGGCTTTGTCGGCGAATATCGCCGGTCGTATTGTTCAGTGTCGGCTGTTCCCATCGCGCAAGACGACACCGGCCTCATGCAGCGCGACTACTGGTATTCGGTGGCGCGCAGCCTGGCAAAGTTAGAATCAGCCGAACAAGTAGGAAAAGAAGCCGCGCGCCGCACGCTGCGTCGCCTGGGCGCTCGCAAAGGCAAGACCGCACAAGTTCCGGTCGTCCTCGATCCCATGGTCGCGACCTCGATGCTCGAACACATTTTCGAAGGCATCAACGGAGACTCCGTCTATCGTGGAGCCTCATTCCTAGCCGGCAAACTAGGCGAGAAAATTGCCGGATCAAACGTCACCATCGTTGACGATGGCACCATCCCCGGAGGCTTCGGCACCACGCCCTTCGACGGAGAAGGCATCCCCACGCGCCGCACGGTAGTGCTTGAAAACGGAATCCTCAAATCGTATCTACTGAACACCTACACCGCGAAAAAGCTAGGCCTGGAGACCACCGCGAATGCCTCTCGCGGACTAGCCGGCACTCCCGGCATCGGTCCCGGCAATTATTTCCTCGAAGCCGGCCGCAAGACGCCGAGCCAAATTATCGGAGAGATCAAAGACGGCCTCTATGTAACCGAGTTTCTAGGCCACGGCGCGAACTTAGTAACTGGCGATTACTCCCGCGGAGCCTCCGGCATGTGGATCGTCAACGGCGAACTTGCCTATCCAGTCGAAGAAATCACCGTCGCCGGCAATCTGAAAGACATATTCAAAAATATTTCCGAGATCGGTAGCGACCTCGAATTCCGCGGCAGCGTAGCCGCGCCCACCATCCGCATCGACGGGCTTACTGTAGGCGGCGAATAAGCTCGCGTAGGGACAGCCGCCCTCGGCTGTCCAGCGGAGCAAAGCTCCGCCGCCTCGCGACTCACCGCAGCACCCCCGCAGGCGTAAACTACGCCCATGAAATGGTCGCGTTCGTAAAAACCAAAGCGTAGTTGGTGCCCCAGGTTCGCGGCCAGTTATGCGAGAGAATTGTCGCATTTGGTGTTTAAGACGGAATGGGTCGGCCCTAAATCGCAGCGTTAGCAAATCCTTCTTCAAAAATGAGGCTCTAACCAAATGAAGAGTTCCGACAAAGGTTCCAGCGACAGTATCAAATGCCCTAAGTGCGGTGAGCTGATCCCCATCACCGAAACCCTCCAGAGCCAACTTACCGAGCAAGCTCGCGCGGAGATAAAAAGAGAGCTTGCCGGGGAGCAAAAGACTCTTCTGGCAAGAGAGAAGGAACTTCAGACTAGGGAAACCAAACTGGAAGCGGCTGAGCAAGAAATTGACGATCGCGTTGCAAAGCAGCTCCTCACGCAGAAAGCGAAGCTCAGTAAAGATGCGCTGGAGAAGGCCCGTGCAGAAGTTTCGGTGGAACTTAACGACCTATCCGCAGATGCGGCGGACAAAGAACGAAGGCTCAAAGAAGCCGAGGCGAACGAACTCAAATTACGCAAGGAGAAGCGCGACCTAGAAACGGCCAAGAAGAATTTGGAACTGGACGTCGCGCGGACGATTGATGGCGAGCGCCAGCGCATCCGGGAAGAAGGTGCTAATGAAGCTGCCGACCGACATCGGGTAAAGGACGCCGAGAAGGATCAAAAACTAAGAGAGGCCCTGAAGATCAACGAGGAGCTAACTCGGAAGCTACAACAGGGTTCCCAACAGATACAGGGTGAAGTCTTGGAAGTCGAACTCGAGGACGTACTCCGCGATTGTTGCCG
>JAYUJG010000306.1:0-3928 GCA_043765355.1 Acidobacteriaceae bacterium
GGTGGGTTGATTTCGACGAGGAAAGTTGTGGGCCGGAACAAAAAACAAAAACAGGATTTCTCGGCGGCCTCGGAGGTGACAAAAAATCTACTTCTTCGCCGCCCGCAGGCGGCTTTCCAGCTCATCAACTTCCTGATTCAATCGCTCCGGTAGATGGCTGCCAAACCGCGCGAAATGTTCGCGGATCAGCGGGACCTCGGCCAGCCAGCCATCGACGTCCACTCCGAGCAACCGGGCCACATTCGCGGGAGGAAGATCGAGCCCCTTGGTATCGAGGTCCGCAGGCTCCGGCAGCCGGCCAATTGCTGTATCCACCGCCCGGGCCTTACCTTCACAGCGCTCGAAGACCCATTTCAGCACGCGGCTGTTCTCGCCGTATCCCGGCCACAGAAACTTGCCATCGTCTCCGGTGCGGAACCAGTTCACGTAAAAAATCTTCGGCAGCCTGGCTCCCGGCGTCGCGCCAATTTTTAGATAATGCGCGAAGTAATCGCCCATGTGATAGCCGCAAAATGGAAGCATTGCCATCGGATCGCGCCGCAGCTGGCCCACTTTGCCAGCGGCTGCCGCCGTCGTTTCGCTGCTGGCCGTAGCGCCGAGAAACGTCCCGTGCTGCCAACTGAACGATTCGGTCACGAGCGGCACAACGCCGCCTCGGCGTCCGCCAAAAAGAATCGCGTCAATGGGCACGCCTTTCGGGTCCTCCCACTCGGGAGCAATCACCGGGCACTGGCTGGCGGGAGCAGTAAAGCGTGCGTTGGGATGAGCCGCCTTGCGCTCCGAAGCCGGAGTCCACGGCCGCCGCAGCCAGTCCACCAAATTGGCAGGCTTCTCCGCCGTCATCTGTTCCCACCAAATGTCGCCGTCCGGCGTCATCGCGCAATTGGTGAAGATGGAATTCTTCGTCGCCGTGAGCATGGCGTTGCGGTTCGACTTCATGCTGGTTCCCGGAGCCACGCCAAAAAAGCCGTACTCAGGATTGATGGCATACAAGCGCCCATCCGCGCCGAACTTCATCCACGCGATGTCGTCGCCGATGGTTTCGACTTTCCAGCCTGGGATCGTCGGGATCAGCATCGCCAAATTGGTCTTGCCACACGCCGACGGAAACGCGCCGGTGAGATATTTCACTTGTCCTGACGGGCTGGTCATCTTGAGGATGAGCATGTGTTCGGCCATCCACCCTTCGTCGCGCGCCTGCACTGAAGCGATGCGCAGCGCGTGACACTTCTTGCCGAGCAGAGCGTTGCCGCCGTAGCCGGAGCCGAACGACCAGACTTCGCGGGTTTCTGGAAAATGACAAATGTATTTTTCCTGCGAATTATTGGGCCAGGTCGAATCCGCCTGATTCGCCGCCAGGGGGGCGCCTACCGAATGCAGCCCCCGCACAAACTTGCCATCGCCTCCGAGCACCTCCATCACGCGCGTGCCCACCCGCGCCATGATGTGCATGCTGGCCACAACGTACGGGGAGTCCGTGATCTCAACACCGAGGTTGGCAATCGGCGAACCGATCGGGCCCATGCTGTACGGGATGACATACATCGTCCGGCCCGTCATCGCGCCCGCGAACAAACCGCGGAGCCTCTCCTTCATCTTCGCTGGATCTTCCCAGTTGTTGGTGGGGCCGGCTTCCTCCTGGGTGCGCGCACAGATAAAAGTTCGATCCTCCACTCGCGCCACATCAGCCGGACTTGATCGCACCAGCACACTGTTCGGCCGCTTCTCATCCGATAACTTGATCGCGGCTCCCGTCATCACCATCAGGTGCAGCATCGCGTCATATTCCTCGCGCGAACCGTCGCACCAGTGAATGCGATCCGGCTTGCAGAGCTGAGCGACTTCTTCCACCCAGGCGGACAACCCTTTATGCGTGGTCTTATCTTCAGTCAGCGTTGCGGTCTTGTTTTCAGTCATGGTTTCCATATCGGAGATTAGGCTGGACATACGGACGCTCCCCCTTGACAGGCCGCACAATTCCACAGCGCGTCATGAAAATGACATTCGCAGGCAGAAGCGTGAGACACGCTCGGAGATTCTGCCCATGTCACAAAGGACAGGACTATTATTGTCCCTCATTTTGATGGCTATTTCCAACCGATAGTGCAAAGCGCGCAAGTAGCGCCGACAGGGAGGGGGTCTTACGCCGGCATTTACCGAGCGGCAGCAACCGGCGATTCGACGCCAGCGACCACACCCTGCAAGTGCTGAAGAGTCTCCTCGACGGTCAGCGAATATATTTCCCGGCCCAGCCCTTCACCAGACTCCAGCGCCGTCTTCAGATAATGCCCGGCGATTTCCTTGGCTAGGGAGTCGGTAATCAGCTTGCCGGAACGCTTTTTATATTCGACCCAGGCCACGTTTGGAAGCGCAACCCAGACGGTGCGCCCGTCCACGAGAAATTTAATATCCACCGCATCGGCGTGGCGCGTAGCAATGGCCACGATCAGAGCCTGATAAACGCAGTGCGCTTGTTTCTTGGTCCAGCGGTCGGTCGCAGTAAAGTTGGTGTACATAGGAGAACTCGAAAACACAGCCTTCAATATATCTTCGCGCGGGTGTGGCGAGCAAATGTTAATGAACAGAGTGTGTAGAGAGCTTGCACAAAGAGAACGCCGCCAGGTTAAATGCCGACGGCCCGCAAGAGGTTCGAACCCTCTGATGCGAAACCTTGGGCGGAGCCGGCTACATGTTGAAGAGTTCGCGCAGGCGGCGGGTTTGGGCGCGGCTTACGGGGATCTCGGTTTGCTTTTTGTCGTCCATGCGCAACTGGTAGGAGCTCTTAAACCAGGGGACGACTTCGCGGATGTGGTTGATATTGACGAGGAAAGAGCGATGCGCGCGCCAGAACAAGTTGGGATCGAGGTTTTCGAAGAGTTCTTCGAGGGTGCGGCAGTTGGAATGGCCTTCCAAGCCGGCGTGACCGGTGGTAGCTACGGTGATGACGCCGTCTTCGATGGTGGCGTAGCAGATATCTTTTGGATCGGTGAGGAATAGGCGGCCCGCGGCTTTGATTAGAATTTTTGCCGTCTTTCCCGTCTGGGGCTTCTGCGATTCCAGCATGCGCACCAGAGTTTCGAACTTTTCTTCCGGTCGGCTGCCCGCTTCGATTTTTGTCCGCGCCTTTTCGATGGAGAGCGCCACTCGCTTCTTGTCGAAGGGCTTCAGGATGTAGTCGACGGCGTTTACTTCGAACGCCTTGACTGCGTATTGATCGAAGGCGGTGGCGAAGACAATCTTGGGCAAGGGGACCTTGCGGTCGAGAAGCTTTTTGATGACACCGAAACCGTCCAAGCCCGGCATCTGGACGTCGAGAAACACGAGGTCGGGGTTGTGTTCCTTGATCAGGCTGATGGCTTCGAGGCCGTTTTTGCCCTGGGCAACCACGTTCACGTCGTTCAGGTTTTTGAGGAGGAAGGCGAGTTCGTCGCGCGCGAGCTGTTCATCGTCGACGATGATCGCGGAGAGGGGCATATTCATCGCTTCGGCAAAGCGCTTTCCCTGTCGAGTATAACTCGCAGGGGACGGGATTGCCGCGGGTTGGGCTACGGGGGATTGGGTCGCTGGCGATTGAGTCATGGATGCTCCGGCAAACGAAGGGTCATTAGCTGATGATCGTGATCTTTGAAACCGATCTTGCGGTAGAAATGCAGGGCGTTGGTGTTGCGCCGAACGACTTCGAGATGGATGGCGCGAGTGTTGTGCTGACGGGCCTGTTCGCCGACGAAATCCATCGTTTTCTTTCCCCAACCGCGACCGCGATACGACTCGATTAAATAAAACTCGTCGATGAAGGCATCGCGTCCCAGAAATTCAAGGCTGTAACCGAAGCAGAGGACAATGTAGCCGACTGGAGTCGAAGAGTCGAGGATGAGCCAGGTTAGTCCGAAAGCTGAGTTGGTCAGCAGACCGAGGAGTGCCACTCGGG
>JAYUJG010000307.1:0-4752 GCA_043765355.1 Acidobacteriaceae bacterium
TTACGATCCGCTATTTTCGCTGGCGTTGCCGGCGGTAGAGGAGGGCTGCGTCTGGGTCGCATGGCGCAAATCGATGCCGACGCCCATGCGGTCGAGGCCAGCAAGCATCAGCAGCGCCAGCCAGACCACGAGAATCAGGAAACGCGGCACGTACGCCGGGCTTTCTTCGGAGCGGCAGCGATGGATGAGCTGACTGCGCGCGGCCCCCGGCTTGAGCGCCACCGTTTTCTTCGCGTCGCGGTAAGCTTCGCCCCTGGCCGCATCAGCGCTCTCAACCGCTCGCTGCTGCCGAGGCGGCAAGTGCAGCGCCCGGGAATGTGCCTTCAGGTTGGTCATTAAAACGTCACCGGCGGTTCTACCACGTCGCCCTGTGTTGGATGCAGGTTGAACGGTTCATGGAAGGTAGGGTAATGCGGTTCCGCCTCAATTGCCGCGCTTGTGCTCGCGGCCACGTTCTGTGTTGTTGGGAGCGTGAGGTGCCGCAAATCGAACGCTGAGATCGCAGCACCCAGCAGATAGCTCGCCACGAATCCCAGCAGGCTGGCGACGGCAATCCATTGCATGCGGGCTTGGAGCAACGTTCCACCGGTGGATGGTTGGCGCTCCGGATTCTGCGCCACCGGCAACCGCGCTACTCGCCTCGCGTCCTGCCGCGGACCCTGGGCCCGCTGAAAATATTGCCCTTGATACGACGTCGTTGTCATGTTTAGCCTCCATACGTTGTCACGCGAGAGAGGACGTTGAATCAGTCCATGATTGTGTTTTAGCGCTAACCGAACCGGGTTCCCATCATCCGAATGGCCTAAGACTAAAGTCTGGTGTCCGCGTCCCCTGGCGTTTGACGCGCCAAGTGAAGAAAACAGCTCCGCGTTTTTGCAGGACAGCGCGGTGGCGCGCATATTCCGCGTCCGGCATGCCCCGTCCTTCAAGGTAAAAAGCATCGAGCACACGTAATGCCGCGGACCGCTCGGCGTCGTGAACAGGATGGCGTTTCATGGCCAAACTCCGATCGCTCTTTGTTTCGATGACCGCAGATTGCTCCAGCGGCCCTTTCAAATGGCTTACCGATTTGCAACTGGCGCTGAGGAGAGAGTTTCGCGAGGGCGTAAAGCGGAACCGTCCCTGTCAGCAACGCGGGAAGCGTGACTGCGAACGGTAGCGCTGTGGATGAGGAGTCTCAGTCGTCCTTCAACGACTGGTATAACAATTCAGTTTCTGGCGAGGGTTTGATGCCTAGCACGATCGACAGCATGTGCCGGCAGCGGCGATAGACTTCGATGGCGCCTGCGACCTGGTTGCGTTTCTGATAGGTGATCATCAGCCGGCGATAGAGTTCTTCGGCCAGGTTGTCCAGCTCCAGGCCGCGCTGGTACACCTCCGCTGCCTTGTCCCAGTGGTCACCGGCTTCCCAATGGCGTCCCAAGGCGACGAGATGGCGCAGGAACTTGCTGCGCAGCTTCTCCCGCATGCTGAGCATCCAGGGCTGGTCGCTTTCCTGGTTGAGAAAGTGGCCTTGGTAGAGACGAAACACGGGTTCCGTTATCTTGTCGTCGATTGTTTTTCCGCCGCCTCCTTGGACCTGCTTGAGAGCGTCCTCGGACTTGCCGAGCAGACGTTCGAATGCCCATACGTCCACCCAGACAATTTGCGGGTTGAGCGTCAGCTTACCGTCGCTGACCACAATGGCGTCGTCACGGCCAAGCAGCCTGCGGAGGCGGTGCAGGGTGGAATCGAACACGGTTTGGGCAGCGTCGCCTTCGGCGTTCGGCCAGAGGGACTCGATGAGGATCGCCGAACCCACTTCCCTACCGCCTAGTGCCACCAGCGCCTTGAGCAATTCGAGGGGCTTGCGCTGTGCCTTGCCGGTGGAGCGTAGCGGCGCATCGTCGATGACGACGGCGAATCGGCCGAGGGTGTAGAGCTTTATGGGCCAAGGCCAGTCCCCGATGTCGGGCGACTCTGGTTTAAGGTCTCTCGCTCTGATAAGTTGTTGGACATACTCCACTTCGATGTCATGTTCCAGCGCGAACCCATACATTCGCACCAAAACTCTCGGCGACCATATTGTGTTTGCATATCCTTTCTGCTTTCCGATCGCGATAGCTAAACGGAGTTGCTCCCGTGCCCTCTGTAGGTCGCCTTCATTTAATGCAAAATTCGCCTCGACGATGTGGGCGCGGTATTCTACATATTTGCTTGCTTGTGGCGGAAATCGAGACCGCGCTTGCTGCATGTATTGGCGTGCGTTTTCGATGTCCCCTAGTTCGCAATACCCGTCCGCCAACCCGATGAGGCCTATGGCTTCCAGGCCAATCGCGCCTGCTTCTTGGGCAACGTCCAGGCCCTCTTCCCAGTGTCGCATCGCATTCGCCAAGTCACCCCGCTGAAATGCAATCCAACCCTTGCCAAAATTATGCACTGCAACGTCTATGCGTCGGGAGGGATTGATCGTATTGTCGAGTTTCGCCACCAGGGACTGGGCCATAGTGCTGTCGTTAAAGCCGAGACTGGTGATGAGGTGAAGTGTGTTTGCCACTGGTTCGAAAAAATGCAGACCTTCTTGATGTATGATGGCCAGCGCTTTTTGGTAGCTGACGGTTACATCGCCAAGGTTCGCGAGAAACGTGCAATGACGGGCATATCTAACAAGCCAGGCGACGTGCTTTATCGGGGCGAGCTCATGGTTGTTGAGTAACGGTTGAATACGGCCAACGACTCGCGCCGTCTTGTCGATTTCCAGTCCTAGACTGTAGTAGTGAAGCAAACAGGTTCCCGCCGTGACGAGTTGATTTACTTCCAGGTCCTCGTCTAACAGCCTGGTTACCCGTTCGGCGCACACAGGCAACATGGGATGATGAGGCTGTCGGGAGATTGCCGCGGTCATCAATCCGCATAGCGCGCGCAATTCAATTTCCCTGGTTGGAAAATTCTGACCCTGCGGCAGCAGTTGCTCCAAGGCGGAAATCCATTTATCCAGTGCGGTGAAATTTGCCCATTCAAGATAATAGGTTTCAATAATGCTTGAAGCGGCCATGATTTGGCCCAGGACATCTTGGCGGTCTTTCATGATTTCGAACGCCCGTACCAATACCTCTCGTGCTTTTGCCGGGTTCACGGCCAGATCGCAAATACCCAGCCAGAAAAGAAGCCAAGGTTGGGTTTCGATCGCCTCTGAAGGCATGGCGCCTATCCAGATTCTCAGCGTTTGCTGCCGCCCTCTAGCGACCAGTTCAGAAGCTTGCTGCAGTATTAAATGCGCTACTGCGATCCACTCGCCTGCCTTTTGATAGAGAATCACGGCATCGTCTATTTGACCAGCAGCCTGTAATAGCGCTGCACAGCGGCCGATCAGTTTTTTGCATTCATTGGGTGAAAAAGATTGGAGGGCACGGGAGAGCAAAAACTCACGAAACAGAGCGTGGTACTGATAACTGATTTCGTCTCCGGTCCGCCGGTCGGTGAACAGATGACGGCGATAGAGGTAATCCAGCACTTTTCCCGCTTCGGCATTGCCGGTCAACTCTTCGGCCATTCCTATCGTTATGCGAGGTGGAAACGCCGTGCGCATCAAGAGATCGCGAGTCTCCGCCGATGCCTGATCGAAGACTTGCCCGGCAAAATAGTTGAACACCGTAGCCATGGTTTCGGACTGAGAAATGGAATTCACCGCGCCGGTACGTTTGAACCGCTCCAGCATGAGGACCAGCCCCGCAGCCCAGCCGTTTGACTGCTCCTGAAGCGAGCGAATGACCTCGTGATCGAGTTTCTGTTTGGCGCCGGCGAGGGCGGTAGTTTCTTCCAGGGTCAGACGCAGTTCGTCCCAGCCGATCTGTCCGACAAGATTGTTGGCGAGGGCGCGCGCGTACTGTGAAGGTGGCTCCGTACGGCTGATGACGATCACGTTTATTCCGTCGCGAAGTTCCGCAAGCGCCTCTTGCATGACCCCATGAAAGATCGAGCCGGCATCGACTTCCTGGTAATTGTCCAGCACCAGCGTCGCAGTCGCCGGCAGCAGGCTATACAGTTGGCGGAAAAAGCGGCGGGCGAATCCGGGCAGGTCGGGCAGGTATTCGGGGGTCAGCAGCGGCAGGAGTTTCCGCTTGCGCGGCGCCGCCTTTCGCGCGGCCAGCCCCAGGTAGTAGAAGAATGTGGCCGGATCGCCGTCACCCCCATCGACCTGATACCAGATGCCCGGCAGCTTGCGTGTCTCGAGGTAACTCAGCACGAGCGCCGTCTTGCCCGCGCCGGGCGGACCCGACAGCCAGACCAGCGGCTGCTCCCGGTGCTCGTCTACGAGGGCAAACAGGCGCTCGCGCGGAACGATGCCATGCAGCCGCGGGCGGGCGAGCTTGGCGAGCGTTTCAGGACTTTTAGTCGCGATGGCAGGCGTTGTCCACCTCCATCACAGCGCGCAGATCCTCGGCCGGCGTGGCTGCGGCCGTCGGGAACCCGACAAGCATGGCTGCGTAGAACGCAAGTCTCGCCTTCATGACAGAACCTCCTCAGAGCAGCATATAAGCCCTGCCGGGCTATGCGACCCACTGCTGACCCCATTCGAGAACAAACAGCCCCTGAATCACCAGAAAGCCCAAGCAGACAAGGACCACGCAGGTTGTGGCAACCAGGCCGGGCGCCGGCAACGTTCCCTGGCCCGACACCTTGCCGCGCGCGGCATTTTCCCCATGACGAACTGGGTTAGACCCCATGATGACTCCTTTCAAGATAGATCACCCGCACGGTAATTGCCACGGG
>JAYUJG010000308.1:0-3060 GCA_043765355.1 Acidobacteriaceae bacterium
TCGGCTACATATCGAGCCTGCTGGATGGCGTTCCCGACCGGCCGTCGATTGAACACTACGTCAGAATTGTGCGCGACAAATCGATTCTGCGCGGGCTGAACAACGTGGCCAATACCGCCATCGCCAAAGCCACCGAGCAGTCGGATCCGGCGGACGAAATTCTTAACGACGCTGAAGCGGCCGTCTTCCAACTCTCCGAAAAGCGCATTGGCAAGGGCTTTCAGGGGATTAAGGAGATTGTCCGCAATTCGTTTGGGTCGGTCGATGCCCTGCTGCAGCGCGGGCAGCGCATTACCGGGCTCGCCACGCACTACACCATTCTCGACGAGATGACCAGCGGCTTTCAGAAGTCAGACCTGGTCATTGTCGCGGCGCGGCCTTCCATGGGCAAGACCGCTTTCGCGATGAACATCGCCGAGAACGCGGCCATCGACGACGGCAAAGTGGTCGGAGTGTTTTCGCTTGAAATGTCGAGCGAGGCGCTGCTGCAACGGTTGCTGTGTTCGCGCGCCATTGTGGACGCGCACAAGATGAGGACCGGATCGCTGTGGGGGGACGACATGAAAAAGATCGTCCGCGCGATGGAGGAACTTTCGAACGCGCCAATTTTTATCGACGACTCGCCGGGAATCTCGCTGAGCGAGATGCGCGCCAAAGCACGGCGGCTGAAACAGTCGCAGGGGCGGCTGGATCTGCTGGTCGTCGATTACCTGCAACTGATGTCCGGGGGCAGCAAGCGGTTTGAAAACCGCACGCAGGAAGTTTCGTCAATATCGCGTGGGCTGAAAGCGATAGCCAAGGAATTGCAGGTTCCGGTCGTGGCGCTGTCGCAGCTCAGCCGCGCTCCGGAAAGCCGCGGAGGCGACCATCGGCCGCAACTCTCGGACCTGCGCGAATCGGGATCGATTGAGCAGGACGCGGATGTGGTTATGTTTATCTTCCGCGAAGAAATCTACAAGCAGGACGACCCGGACCTTAGAGGACGCGCCGAAATCATCATCGCCAAGCAGCGTAACGGGCCGATCGGGAAGTTCAATTTGGCGTTTCTGCACAATTCCACGCGCTTCGCCAACATGCTCGAAGGCAACAACGAGCCAGGGGAGTAGCGGTCTTCACCTGGAGAGGCCTTCGCCGGGCCGAACGGTCGGACGGTGACGGCGATGGGGGCTTGCAGCATCTCGTAAGTTAGGTCAAAGCTCGACTCCGGGACACCTTTTCGCCTGTGGAAAAATATGTGGATGGCTTGGACGATCTTTACGGCGCGGCCCGACCAGCGTCGTGGGAGGGATATTTCGGTGCTGAGCCGGTGCTGCCTAAAGCTATGTTTCTAAGTTGGTTAATGGTGGTTGAGGAGAAATCGGCGGAAGCGCTTGCGAATCAGTGACTTTGGTCACAAAATTTGAGATTTGCACATAATAGTAAGGGCGTATCCCGGCATGGCTAGGGGGCAGTGCGGGACTGACCCGTCCCGGAGGGATCGCCAAGGCGGTGAAATGGGAAAGTTCGCGCCCGATAATACTGTTTGGAGTGACCCTAGGCAGGCTGCGGAATAGGGCTGTGGATCAAAAAAGCTCACCGCAGGCGCTGAAGCGCGGTTACATTTTCAACGACTTACGGCACGAGTGAACTCGTGCCCTTCCCGTTTGTGGCGAGACTGTCGAGATTTCCCGGAGCCTGCGGGGGAATTGGGACGGGTCTTCGCCTACCCGTTCCCCTTCCCGTTTCATCGACCCGCAAAGTTGCTGTAGGATGTGGACGCTTGATTCGGACGGCAAACAGTTGTGCCTTCCAACTCTTTCTCCCGGAGAACCTTCCATGCTGCATCTCGACACTGGTAACACCGGTTTCATGATTTTATGCACCAGTCTGGTCATGCTGATGACGCCCGGCCTCGCCTTTTTTTATGGCGGCCTGGTCGGACGCAAGAACGTGCTCGCCATCATGATTCAAAGCTTTGTCTCGATGGGCTGGACAACCGTGATCTGGTATCTATATGGCTACTCGCTGTGCTTCAGCGGAGACTGGCACGGAGTGATCGGCAATTTTCACAACGCGTTTCTGCGCGGGGTCGATCTCTCTACCCCATCGCCCAATGAAACGATTCCCGCCTTTGTCTTCATCGCGTATCAGATGATGTTCGCGATTATCACGCCGGCACTGATCTCGGGAGCGTTCACCAACCGAGTCACCTTCAAGGCGTACATGCTGTTTTTGACCGGTTGGCTCACCTTTGTTTATTTTCCGTTTGTGCACATGGTGTGGGGAGGTGGCTTTCTGCAGCAATGGGGAGTGCTCGATTTTGCCGGCGGCATCGTGGTCCACAACATTGCCGGGGTCGCCGCTTTGGCATCCGTGCTCTACGTCGGCAAACGGCACACGGCGGATCGCGGTCCCCACAGCATCCCGCTTGTGGCGCTGGGGACCGGCCTGCTTTGGTTTGGATGGTACGGCTTTAATGCCGGCAGTGAAATGCGCGTCGATTCCGTGACGGCCACGGCCTTTCTCAATACCGATGTAGCCGCCTCGTTTGCCGCGGTCGCCTGGTTGTTTGTGGCGTGGCTGAACGAAAAGAAGCCTAAATTCCTCGGCTTGCTCACCGGAGCCGTTGCTGGTCTGGCAACCGTGACTCCGGCGGCCGGCTATGTTTCTCCGACCACCGCCGTCATCATCGGAATCGTCGCTGGAGTGGTTTGCTACTACGCGGTAGAGATGAAGAACAAACTGCAGTGGGATGACGCGCTGGATGTTTGGGGAGTCCACGGGGTCGGCGGTTTTCTCGGCATCGTGATGCTGGGAATCTTCGCCAACAAGCAATTCAACCCCAACGGAGCGAACGGATTGCTTTATGGCGATCCGATGTTCCTCTTCAAGCAAGTGGTCGCGGTCGTCTTTTCGTCGGTTTGGGCCTTTGGGTTTACCTACGCGATGTTGCGCATCATTGACATGTTCACGCCTGTGAAAGTCAGTGAGATGAACGAGGAAATCGGTCTCGACGAGTCCATCCACGGCGAACGTGCATACGAGGAGGGCGGGGACGAACTCGTTCCGGCCGGCATACGC
>JAYUJG010000309.1:0-2063 GCA_043765355.1 Acidobacteriaceae bacterium
TTGTTTGATGGCTTCAACCGCGCCTGACGTGCCGGAATGCTTCTCCTGGCCGTAGACCGGGCCGAAACATGCAGCCGTGAGTATGAAAACGCCTAAGACTTTTGTCATCGAAAATCTCTTTCTTGAGTTCTGCTTTTGCCATCCCGCCGGTTCGCAGCCTGTGGACCGTTATACCATGTAACGCGCCGCCCGTGAAGCGCCTATCCGCGTCTGATATTCTCGGTGTACCGCGCCAGGATCGATCTCGGTGCAAGGTCCGCGTGGGCAATTCATGGGCTTCTCCGCAACTCCTCATCCTGTCATTCAAGTCTCTGGCATCCGCAAGACCTATGGTGCGACCGTAGCCGTCTCTGACGTTTCGTTTGAAGTCAGTCAAGGCGAAATCTTCGGCTTGATCGGTCCCAACGGCGCTGGGAAAACAACCACCATGGAGTGCGTGGAGGGAGTGCGCCGGCCGGACCGGGGCGCAATCTCGATTCTCGGCCTCGATCCGTTCCGCGACGTATATCAGTTGCAGAACCGGATTGGGGTGCAGCTCCAACAAGCCCAGTTGCAGAAGAGAATCAAGGTATGGGAGGCGGTGGATCTCTGGGCCAACCTGTACACAAAGGCCGTGAACGGCGATCGACTTCTTGAACAACTCGGCCTCGCCAACAAGCGGAATGCCTGGTTCATGACTCTTTCGGGCGGTCAAAAACAGCGGCTCTTCATCGCTCTGGCGCTCATCAACGATCCCGAAGTGGTGTTTTTGGACGAGCTGACGACCGGGCTCGACCCGCAGTCGAGACGAGCGATCTGGGACTTGATTCGCGGCATGCGTGAGCGCGGCAAAACGGTCTTGATCACCACTCATCTGATGGAAGAGGCGGAGCGCTTGTGCGACCGGGTGGCCATCATCGAGCACGGCAAGATCATCGACATTGGCACGCCCGAGGAATTGGTCGGACGGCACTGCCCCACGCGAACGGTCGTTCTGGCCACCGACAACGCGCTCGCAGAAGAATTTCTGCACACAATTCCATCGGTGGAAACAGTAACGCGGCAAGACTCCCGGTTCACGATTCAAGGGCGAGGCGACGACTTTATAACTGAAGTAATCCAATGTTTGTCGGAGAATCGCGTCCGCGTCACCGATTTCCGCACGGTGCTGCCCAATCTGGAGGACGTCTTTTTGAAACTCACCGGCCATTCGATTCGCGATTAGGAGACACGACGTATGTTCCGTGGACTTTGGAAACTAACCTGGCTGGAGATCAAAATCTTCCTGCGCGAGCCCCTTGGGGCCATCGGATCGATTCTCTTTCCCGTGCTGGTCTTCGTGGTGGCAGGCCGGCTGCTCGCTGGCCGGCTCACTCCAAATTCCAGCGCCACCGGGTTCGTAATTGTTGGGCTCCCGGTGTTGGCGTCGGTGCTGATCGCACTCAATGGCGTGCTGTCGTTGGTCACGATCATTTCGATTTACCGTGAGGGCGGCATCCTCAAACGGCTGCGGGCGACACCGCTCCGCCCGCATACGATTCTCACCGCTCACGTGTTGGTCAAACTGGCGCTCACCGTGGTCACCATGTCAATTATGGTGCTTGCAGGCAAGCGCTACTACCCGGTCAACGTGAACATTCCCGTCATCGGATTTACGCTGGCGCTGCTCATCAGTACGTGGAGCATACTGTCGATCGGTTTTCTGATAGCGAGCCTGGTGCCTACGGCGCGTTTCGCGCAGCCCATAGGCGCGGCCATCCTGTATCCGATGCTCTCCCTTTGCGGACTGTTCGTGCCGCTGGAATCGCTGCCACCCGCGCTCCGCATCGCCGCGCACTTGCTGCCTCTGACCTATGCGGTGTCGCTTCTCCAAGGGATATTTAAAGGCGAAGCCTGGTCGGCTCACATGGGCGACGTCGCGGCATTGGTGCTGGTGTTTGCCATATGCACCGCGCTTTCAACCAAGGTGTTTCGCTGGGAATAGCGCGGCTCGGCGACCTGCTTCTTCCTGGCCATGGTTTCGCGCTAAGCGCACAAACTGGCTTGCATTCCACTGCTCGAACGAGATAAACTCAGGCGGCCCG
>JAYUJG010000310.1:0-3000 GCA_043765355.1 Acidobacteriaceae bacterium
TGGGCCGCCGTAAAGTCGCAGTCGTCTTTACTGTTGAAGTGAATGTTGTCCACCATCAACTGTCCTACGACTTTCACTTGCTGTCCCTGGAGGGCGTTGACTCGGTCGAAAGTCCACTTGGGGTGACGAGTGGCTGGGGTCATTTCGGCGACCACGCTGTCTTTTTCCAGTTTGGTGAACTCGGCGTCGCCCGACTTGGGGTGAGCAGACCGGGCGGTGGCGGCGAGGGCGGCATTGAAGCCGATGCCAAGGTGATAGTCAAAGGTGTTGGCAGTGGTGAGCTTGCAGTTGCAGGTTTCGCTGTTAGGAGCGACCGTCGAGGTGCCTTTGCCCGTGTCTTCCGCGAAATAGAGGTAGGCGACTACGGTGTAGATATTGCCCTCGCCGAGACTGGCGAATTGATTCGCGAAGGTGGGGTGATTGGTAGCCTTGAGCGTTTTCGGCAGCTTGGATTCGAGTGCTGGGAAGTCGGCGGCAGCGAGATCCTTGGTAGAGGCGAGAGTTGGTCCGGGATCTTGGTCTTTGAGAAAGTCCAGATAAGCATCGTAGGTGGGATGTGCAGAGGCGGAGCAACCGTCCGGAAATTTGTCGTGGCATACTTGCAGCGTCATGCCGGTCTTAGGGCAGGTCTTGGGGTGCTGGCTGGCGGCTTGGCTTGCCAGTTTGTGGGCGCGGTCTTGAGACAGCAGATAGGTTGGGATGGCAAGTACGATACAGCCGATACAAATGAGCCTGGTCAACGTGCGCATAGTTCCTCCTGAATTAGGACGGCTGGCGTGGGAAAGAGGACAACAGCCCTCTGCTTGAGATTGTGGAATTGGGGAAGCTATCGACCGAGTTTGTTTTCGGCCCGAAAGACGAGGATATCTTACACCCGTTTTGTGCGCGGAACATAAAAAACCCTCTCCACCATCCGAGAGGGTTTGCGAACTGGTTAGAGAAAGTTTATGCCGCAGCGCGAACGACATTGCCTGCCTGAAAGCCTTTGGGGCCTTTGAGCAAGTCGAACTCGACGGTCTCGCCTTCGTTCAGCGACCGGTAACCGTTCTCCTGGATGGCCGAGAAATGCACGAAGACATCCTCGCCGGTGGAGCGCTGGATAAATCCGTATCCCTTCGCCCCGTTGAACCACTTCACCGTACCCTTCTCTCTCACAGAAAACTCCTTTCGCCGTATCGCTGAGAATGATTCTTCCGCCCTTGTCTGTTTACCCTGAAATCCGACACGCCACACTGGATCGAGGGCGCCCCTTCAAAGGACGGGAGAATTTTTGCAGGCGTTGCCGCGCGCGTACGAGACCGCACCAACGGAAACGGCTCCCCCGCATTTCGCCGGGCGGTTGCCCGCGACAAAATACCGTGGAGCCGCGAAAACTGAGGAGCGATATCGCATTGCGGACACAGAAACGTCAATCTTCCCTACGCACTCTTTGCGCACTCGCCAGCCGGGTCCGGCCAGCGAAGCACCAGATAATAGCAGGAAGTTTTCGGTTGGCAAGAGCGAAGTTGGAGGGATATAGGCGGACAGCATGACCCAAATTCAAGTTGGCGAACAGGTCCTGGCGAAATTGGCGGGCGGACGTTCGACTCGCGTTGCTTCGCTCCATGGAGACATTGCTGGCATCGCCGCGGGCAGGACGCCCTCGGGACACTCGACAGGATGCCGGCGCTACCAGGACGAAGTGTCGGCGATCACCTCAACAACTCGTTGTAAGTTTTTGATAGTATTTGAAAAACCTGTGTCTTCCATCACTCCCATCGAGCCTTCGGACAAGCAGGGGGCGGCTGAAGTTCGGCCGGCTCCGGTGGACGGCGTTGTGCGATCCACGGCGCGGTATATGCTGCGGACCGAGGTGCATACCTTTGCTTTTTCGGTGGCGGCAAACGCGATTCTGTCATTCTTTCCGTTTTTGCTGCTGCTGATGACGCTCATCCGTTACGTGTTTCATTCGCAGGTGATGTACGGCGTCGTCGAGAGTCTGTTGCGCGACTATCTTCCTACCGGACAGGAATTCGTGATCCGGAATCTGAATGCGCTGGTGGGTGCGCATCATCGCGCGCAGGTGTTTTCCCTGGCGATGCTGCTCATTACTTCGACGGGAATTTTTCTGCCACTCGAGGTGGCGCTGAACCGGGTTTGGAGATTTCGCAATAACCGCTCTTACCTTGGAAACCAGTTGATGTCGCTGGGGCTGGTGTTCGCATGCGGATCGCTGGCGCTGATCTCGGTGGGGCTGACCGCGGGCAACGTTGCCATCGTGAAGAGCGCGCTGCACGGGTATGGCACCTGGTACGTACATCTGGTCGATTTTGCGACCATGAAGATTTTTGCGATCCTGGCCAGCATCGCGATTTTCTTTCTCGTCTACTGGTTGTTGCCGAATGGCAAGGTTCCAGCACAGGCGGTGTTGCCGGCGGCTGTAATCATGGGATTGCTCTCGGAAGTGCTGAAGTACGCTTATATGTACGCATTGCCGCGGCTGGATTTTGCCGAAGTGTATGGACCGTTCGCGATTTCGGTGAGCTTGATGTTCTGGGCGTTCCTGTCGGGGATGCTGCTGCTCACGGGAGCGCATTTGTCAGCGCGGAAGATATTGCGGGGGTGAAGCGGCACAAGAGACCCAGGTTAGCGCCCAAAGGACGGGCGCGAACCTGGGGCACCACGCCTGAATCCCGTCCGCCCTACTGCACGGTGACGCCGACGTTCAGCGACTTGAGGCCGGTCGACGAGGACGTAATAATCACCTTCCCCGTATTCGCGCCTGTCGTGTACTGCGCGGTTGCAGTTCCCGTCGAATTCGTAATGATCGAAGTGGCGGCGAAACTTCCGCCCGCGCCGTTGTCGGTGAAGTGGACCGTTATTCCGGGTACGGGGTAACCCTGGGCGTCAAGCACCTTCAGAACAATAGGCGCCAGCGGCGTATGCGGGGCCGCAGTCTGGTTGTTTCCTGACGCAATGCTCATACGCGAGGCCGGTCCCAATGTCGTCGTTTCGCTGAAC
>JAYUJG010000311.1:0-3131 GCA_043765355.1 Acidobacteriaceae bacterium
AAGGTGAGGCAAAGGCCTTCACCGGTGATGGCGTCGACTCCGCCCGAAGCGTCGCCCACCAGCACCGTTCGCCCACGATAGACCCGCCGCAATCCGCGGGTAATCGTGATGGCTCCGCGCTCGCTCGATGAATATTCGGCAGTCCCGAGGCGCGCGCAAAGTTCGGGAAACTCGACGAGCGCGTCGTCCAGACGAAACTTCGCGCTCGACGAAACCAGGGCCACGCAAACTTCTTCGGGGCTGACGGGCGTGACATAAATCTGGCAGTCATCGCCCCAGTGCAGTTCCATGAAGCGGGCCCAAGGCGCGATGCGATAGTGGCGGCGGAACGCGAAGCGCAGATTCTTTTCCCGGTCGGCGTCCCGATGATCGGCGCCGCGAACTTGCGGGCCTAAATTCGCCCACTTGCGCACCCGGGAACTAGTCCCGTCGGCACCCACCACCCAGCGCGCACGCACCAATTCGCCGGCCACCAGCGCGCCCTCCGCATGAAGGCTCGTCACCGCCGTCTGCCACAGCATCTGAACCCCGGAAGCCTCGGCATGATCGACCAAGACGCGATGCAGATGAGTGCGCCGGATGCCGTAGGCCGTTCCGCGAGGAAACGCTGCCTCCGCCGTCACGCCGTTGCTCACGAATCGAATACCCTGAAACGGATAAGCATCGCGGTCGGGAATCCTGATGCCGAGTGTGCGCAGCGCCTCGACTCCATCCGGCATCAGCCCTTCGCCGCATGACTTGTCAATCGGAGGAACGGCCCCATCGGCAACCATCACTTTTAAACCGCGACGTCGTGCCGCGATCGCGGTCGCCAAACCGCCAGGTCCGCCGCCGACTACAAATACATCCACCGGATTGAGGAAACGGCTCGTCAAGATTTCCTCTACCTACGCTCTACCATTCCAGCAACACAAACTCAGAGCAGAACCCGGGCCCCATCGCAGCCAGCAAGCCGAGCGTGCCCGGTGCAGGACGGCGATTTTTCATGACTTCCTCAAGCACCACCAGCACCGACGCTGACGACAAATTGCCGGTCCGGCGCAGGCAGTCCCAGGAAACATCGAGTTCACCATTCTTCAATCCGAGCGCGTCGGCCGTGGCCTCCAGAATTTTCGGTCCGCCCGTATGCAGCACCCAGCTTCCTATATCGGAGCGCGTCAATGCGCGCCCGGCAAGAAAATCGTCGAGATCGCAAGCCAGGTTTTTTCGAACCAGATCTGGAATTGCGCGCGACAAAACGATGCGGAAGCCTTTTTCCGAAACATCCCATCCCATCATCTCCTCGGTGTTGGGATAGAACACCGAGCGAGTTGCCAGGATCCTTGGTCCCGCCAAGCCGCAGTCGGCGCCGGCTACGATCACCGCGGCCGCGCCGTCGCCAAAAAGTCCAGCCGAAATCAGGTTGGCCATCGACACATCCTCACGCTGCAGCGTCAGCGAGCAAAGCTCCACCGATAGCACGACCGCGGCCTGATCCGGATAGGCTTTCACATAATCGGCCGCCCGCGAAATGGCCGCCGCGCCCGCGACGCATCCTAGGCCAAAAACGGGAACGCGGCGAATGTTGCGGCACAGCCCCATTTGGTTAATCAGCAGCGCGTCAATCGACGGGCTGCTGATGCCCGTCACCGAAACAAAAAAGAATGCGCCCAGGTTTTGAGGTTTAAGGCCAGCCGCCGCCAATGCCCCGGTAATCGCCTTTTCGCCCAGTTCCTTGGCCGTGCGAATCCAATGGCGATTGGCTTCGCCCCACGTCCGCATCTTCACGTACTCTTCTTTGGGCAGCGCCAGAAACCGTCCGTCCACTCCGACGTGACGATGCAAACGCCGCAACACATGCGGGTTTTCGATCTTTTCGCCCCAGTATTCCTGCAGCGCCGCCAGCAACATCTCCTGGGAGTAGTAATGCTGGGGAAAAGCGCTCGCCGCGCCGACAATTCGCATTCCTTGGTCCCGCCTTCGAGATTCCTCGGGCTAACCGCCGCAGGATTCCACCACAATTTACTCTGATTTAGAGAGTTTAGATGCAGATACTAGTGGTAGATTGTAAAAACTTAGTCAACTGTCCACGGAACAAGGAAGGATCAACCCGTGAAATTTCTAACCGGCCTGTTGCTCGGTCTCGTCCTCATGCCCCTGGGTGCGTACCTGTATTTCACCGGTGACAGCGTTCCAGTTGCCACCAGCGATTCCGACATGCCCTTCGAGAAATTCTTCGCGAAAAAAGCTTTGCACGCGCGCATCGCCAAAGAAATGCCCAAGAACGTCGCCATCCAGCCGAGCGACGCCAACTACCTGGCCGGCGCCGATCTTTACCGACAGCACTGCGCCGTTTGTCACGGCTTGCCGCTCACGCCAAAAACCGCGATTGCCACGGGCATGTACCCGCACCCACCGCTGCTGTTGGATGGCAAAGGCGTCACCGACGATGAGCCGGGCGAAAGTTATTGGAAGATATTCAACGGTATGCGCCTTACCGGAATGCCCGGCTTCAACAAATCCCTTTCTCAGACTCAGATGTGGCAACTGGCGTTGCTCGTAGCCAATGCCGACAAGCTGCCGCAATCGGCCAAAGCCGTCCTGGTAGCGCCCGCGCCCGCCGTACCGTCGGCGAGTGGAGCACCGGCGGCAATGAACCCGCCGGCGTCGACCAGTCCAGCGCTGCCGCCGCCAAAATAACCGCGCGAGGGCTAACCCTCAGGCCTGCTCTAGCGTTATGGTGTAGGCATGGCGTTTGGGCGTCCCAGGAAGCTCTTCACCGAGCAAGAGCTCTACGACTACGCGATCGGCGCGCTGGCGCGGCGCATGCGCTCGGTAGCGGAACTGAAACGCCTGCTGCGGAACCGCGTGGAAGCCGACACGGAAATTGGCAAGACGCTGGTTGAATTGATTGTCGTCCGTCTGAAAGATCAGGGCTACCTGAACGACGCCAAATATGCGGCGGCTTTTTCTTCGTATCGCCGCAACAACGAGAAATTTGGCCGCATCCGCGTCGTCAACGACCTCAAGGCCAAAGGAGTGCACGGCGACGTCATCGCCAAAGCCGTCTCTTCCGTCTATGACGAAGTGAAAGAAGAAACTCTAGCCCGCGACTACATCCGTCGCAAACGCCTGCAGAAGCCCAAGGACAG
>JAYUJG010000312.1:0-13135 GCA_043765355.1 Acidobacteriaceae bacterium
AAGGAACGAGCGAAACTCGTGCCCTTCGGTTCTTGCCGACTTTCATTGGTCTTCCTCAAGTTGCCCGCCCTTTCCGCCCGATACAGGTTACCGCCGACACTTCCCTTTCGCCCGGGATTCGCCAACAATAGAGATTCCTCGTGGGCGCAGCCTCCATCAACCCGGGCGGGATGACGATGGCCAAGGCCATCGAGCGCTATTTCAATCTGGCGCTCTATCTGCTCGTGCTCAGCGGCTTCGGCGTGCTGGCTTCCACCGGAGGCCTGGACCTGCCGGCCGTCGTCCTGGTCGGCGTGGCGTTGTCCGTTCGCGGATACCAACTGCTGACCCGGATCGAGTTTGCCATCCCGGAACGATGGATCACTCTGCTGACCATCACCTACGTGTTCGTCTATCTGGCGGACTACTTCCTTTTCTCGCGCAGTTTCCTGACCGCCAGCGTTCACCTCGTGCTCTTCACGATGACGGTCCGGCTTTTTTCACTGCAGCGGACGCGCGATCATTACATGCTCGCCGTGCTTTCGTTTTTGATGGTGCTGGCCGCCGCCGTTCTCACGGTGGGCAGCGTGTTCCTGTTTTCTTTCGCCTGCTTCCTGCTGGTTGCCATCGTCACGTTTGTGCTGATGGAAATGCGCCACTCCGTCGCTTCCGAGCAAACGCACGCGCTGGATGCACGCATCTTCTCCCTCAGCGGCACTTCTCCCCACCGGCGCATGGCCCACGGACTGCTCGCCGTGGCGCCGGCGCTCATGCTCTTGATCATGGCCGGAAGTTTTTTGATTTTCTTTTTTCTCCCGCGCGTTTCTTCGCGCTACCTGAGCGCCTACACACCGACCAGCGACGTCTCCACCGGCTTCACCGACCGCGTGCAACTGGGACGGATTGGCCAGATTCAGCAGTCGAGCGCCGTCGTCATGCACATCGAGATTCAAAATGATCGGCAGGGCGCTTACGACTTGAAGTGGCGCGGAGTCGCCTTGACCTCCTTCGACGGGCGGGCATGGTCGAATTCGTTCGAGCAAGTGCCGGTGCAACAGGGGTTCGATGGAAAGTATCGCCTCCCGCCTTTGAGTAACACGCACATCCCATCGCCTGTGGCGCGTCGGCTGATCCACTATCAAGTCGTGATGGAGCCGCTGGGGACCAACGTCTTCTTCCTGGCGGAGCAGCCGCGAAGCGTCGCCGGGACTTTCCGGGTGGTGAGCACGGACGCCGGCGGAGCAGTCTATGACCTCGACGTCGACCACCCGATCACTCGCTACGAAGCGGAATCGCAATTACCCGAAGTCGACGGCGATGAGCTTCGCCTGGCGACAAACAATGCGCCAGGCGGAATGAACCAGGATGAATATCTGAAGCTTCCGCCACTCGACAGCCGCATTCCACAATTGGCGCAGGAAATCACCGCGACCGCTTCCAGCAACTATGACAAGGCAGTCGTCATGGAACGGTATCTTTCAACTCGCTTCGGATACACGCTGGAATTGCCCCGCACTGCGCCGCAGGATCCGCTGGCCAATTTTCTTTTTGAGCGCAAGCACGGCCACTGCGAATACTTTGCCAGCTCGATGGCCGTGATGCTGCGGACGCTGCGAATTCCGTCGCGCATTGTCACCGGCTTCCGCGGCGGCGAATTCAACGACCTCACCGGCCAATACGTCGTCCGAGCCAGCGATGCGCACTCGTGGGTTGAGGCGTACTTCCCCGGCTCCGGATGGATCAGCTTCGATCCCACTCCCGCCGGAAGCGTGCCGGCCAGGAACGGCTGGTCGCGCATGCGGCTCCTGGTGGATGCGGCTGCGTCGTTCTGGCGGGAATGGGTGATCAACTACGACGTCGGCCACCAGCACACTTTAGGCAAAGACGCGGCGACGAACAGCCGCCGCTTCTTTGACGAGGCTCGCCGCTGGATCGGTCGCCAGCATCGAGCCATGTTGCGCGCCGCGCGTCGCGCTCACCAGCACGTCATTCATTTCCCGATGCGATGGCTCGGCGGGCTCGCGGCGTTTGCGGCCTTCTCAACTCTGCTGCTGAATCTGCGGCGACTGTTCAACGGGCTGCGTGCTAGTAGTCTGCGCGCGCATCCGGCGCGTGCTCCTCGTGAAGCGGCCGCACTTTGGTATGACCGCATGGTCGCGCGCATGGCTCGGCTAGGCTGGCGCAAAGCACCATCCCAAACACCTCTGGATTTCGTGGCGGCAATTCAGGAAGAAGGGCTACAGAAGAAGGTCGCCAGATTTACTCAAGCCTATGAATCGGCACGGTTCGGCAGGTCGGTGAATGATGCCCAGAGCCTGCCGGAGCTTTTCAAAGACATCACTGCGGTTGAAGCCGTCAAAGCGGGAGAAACAGCGGAGCAAACATCCGTTCGCTAGAAGCCTGTTCGCAACGCCGACTGTGAAGCCTGACGAATTTCCCCGTGGTCCGCTGTGCCCCCCGTGGTTAATGCCTTTAGCTCTTTATCGTTCGGCAATCGATCTCGAAAATCAATGCTTCGCTAGAAGCGATGCACGACGCCGAACCCGACATAGTAATTGTGCTGCCGGCTGTTCGAGGTCGTCACGTTGTTCAGCTTGGGATTCCCCGAGTAGAAATCACGTGCCTCAAACCGCGCGCCCCAGGCGTGCCACACCCAGACATCCATTCCCGCTCCAAACTGGATTACACCCGTATTGGTGCTGGTTGGTCCAGGATTCTTGCCAAAAAAATTGAGACTCGGCGCCTCCCGGAATCGCCCATAGCCGCCGCCCACGCTGACCCATGGAGTGACTCCCTGTCCGGAAAAAATGTGCACTCGCAGCGATGGCGTCACAAACAGCGCTCCGATGTCCTTGGGTATCGTGTTTGTGTCGGTATTCAGGTCCATACGCGGATAGATCGCGACGGGCAGTTCCGCATACAGCCCGAAAATCTTATGGCTCTTAATCAGGCGGCCGTAGTTGAATGCGACGGTCTCTTCGTTGGCAAAATGAATGCGCGGGTCGAGATCGAGCGGAGGGGGATTCGTGATCGTCTGAGTACTGACGAAACTCTTGCCCACCGTGATCGAGAGCTCATTGGTCCCCGACCGATTGTTGAAATCCTGCGCCCAAGCGCCGGATACCAACAGTAGTACTGGCACAACTAGAACTGCGAGACGTTTAGCCGACATCTCTCCTCCAGAGTGTTGAGGGATGTAATTTTATTTCAATAAGATTAGCACGCTCCGCCGGAATCGGCGGAAAACCACAGTACCCTTTTTGGTCCTCTGTTTCGCCCCCCCGTCCGGCATCCGGCCAGGCAAGGCGCTTGAACAGGTGGGATGCTAGAATTGAAGAGATCGGTTTCCCGCAGGCGGTTCGATGGTTGGATCGTTAGATCATTCCCAGTGCCCATAGAAAAAGACATAGTAACGACCGGGACCACCTCCCGGTCCAAAATCGGTTTTGTCAGCCTCGGCTGCCCCAAGAACCTCGTCGATAGCGAGGTCATGATGGGCATGCTGGCGCAGGCCGGTGCCGAACTCACTCCTGACGCCGGGAACGCCGACGTCATCGTCGTCAATACCTGCTCTTTTATCGGCACAGCACAGCAGGAATCCATCGATACCATCCTCGAAATGGCGCGCCACAAAACCGGTGGCAAGGCGAAGCGACTGGTAGTCGCCGGGTGCCTGGTCGAGCGCTTTCACGACGAAATTCTGAAGAATATTCCAGAAGTGGATGCCGTCGTCGGCACCGGCGAACTGGAGAAGATTCTCGCCGCCGCAGGAATCGCCCAAGCGCCACGCACGCCGAGCCCGTTCAATATTCTTACTTCAACCCTGCAAACTTCGCGGCCCGAAGGCAATCATCGCCGCGAGCAAGGCCGCTTCGCCCGCGATTCATGGGACGGCGCTGTCGCGGACCTGCCCAATTACCTTTACGACGAGCACACGCCCCGCATCCTGACCACACCTCGATCGTCGGCGTATATCAAGATCGCCGAGGGTTGCGATCATCCCTGCAGCTTCTGCATTATTCCGCAGCTGCGTGGGCAGTTTCGCTCGCGGCGGTTCGAATCCGTCGTCGCCGAAGCCGAGCGACTGGCGCAGTCGGGCGTTCGAGAACTTACCCTCATCGGACAAGACACAACCTGCTACGGCGAAGATCTCGGACTGAAAGACGGTCTCTCGCTGCTGCTCGAAAAGCTTGCCGGCATCGAAGGCTTGCAGTGGATTCGCTTCCTCTACGCGTATCCCAACAAGATCACGGGACGGCTGCTTGAAACCATCGCCGCCCACGAAAATATCTGTTCCTACATCGATGTTCCCTTGCAGCACGCGTCGGCGACGGTGTTGAAGCGCATGAAGCGTGGCGGCGGCACCGACATATTCCTGCGCTCGATCGAAAAAATGCGCCGTGCAATTCCTGGCGTTACACTGCGGACTTCGTTTATCGTCGGCTTCCCCGGTGAAACCGAAAAAGAATTCGACGAACTTTGCGCGTTTGTAAAAGAAGCGAGTCTCGACTGGATGGGGGCTTTCGGCTACTCCGATCAGGAAGGTGCGAGCGCTTTCGATCATGAAGATAAGCTCTCCGCGCGTGAGATCGAGAGCCGCCGCAAATCGCTGATGTCGATTCAAAAAAAGATCAGCCGCACAAAGAAGAAAGCGCTGGTCGGCCGCGAGTTCGATCTGCTGCTCGAAGGCCCATCGGAAGAATCCGACCTCCTACTCGAAGGCCGCACCGCGATGCACGCGCCCGAGATCGACGGCAAAGTTTTCGTGAACGATTATCCAGAAGGCGCCGAACCCAAAGAGGGAGAATTCTACCGCTGCCGCATCACTGCGGCGCACGATTACGATTTGGTGGCGGAGATTATTTAGAATTCCCAATCGCCATGCCCCGCCAGAGCTCAATCAAACTCCGATGCCCCATCTGTAAAAAGCCAACCAAAGCCGCCGATGCGGACTTCCCTTTTTGCAGTGACCATTGCCGCCAGATCGATCTAGGCAAGTGGGCCACCGGAAGCTACGTAATTAGTTCGCAAGCCTCCGACGCCGACGATCTCTCGTCAACCATCACCGACGACACCGGAGACGAGTCCTGAAGATCGCCACAGAACCCGACCGTAGCGCTGGCGTCCCGCCGGCTGTCGCGGGGGCGTCCCGCCCGCGGTCTCCACTATGGGCCACCCTAGTCGCGACATTCTTCGGCGCCGGACGCCTCAAGCCCGGGCCCGGCACCTGGGGGTCGCTAGCCACCGTAATCCTGTGGGCGCTCGCCAGTTCCCAAATCCCAGCAGCGCATCGCGCCTGGGCAACGATCGCCGCAGCCTCGGTCGTGACCCTCATCGGAATCCCCGCCGCCACCATCGCCGCTCGCGCCTCCGGCCTAAAAGATCCGCAATTCGTCGTCATCGATGAAGTCGCCGGCCAACTCGTCGCGTTGATCGCTGTCCCCCTCGCTTGGAAAACTTTTCTTGCCGGCCTTATACTCTTCCGTGTCTTCGATATGTGGAAGCCGTTTCCGATCCGCCGACTGGAGCGGCTGCCCGAAGGCACCGGCATCGTGGTGGACGATCTGGGAGCGGGAATGTATGCGCTCGCGTTGATGCATCTTCTGTTGTACTTTGGACTTCTAACCTGGTAGCAATGACTCCCTACGGAACAAAGTCATGAGCATCTCCGACCGCCTGCTAGGAAAGAAGAACGCCAACGGCAAGCCGCACATCGAAGCGGTTTCTCCCGCTTGCGCCTTGCCCGGCGGTGAAATTCGAATCATCGGAAAGAGCCTGCGCCCCGCCGAATTGCGCCGGCCAAGCGTCCGCTTCGGTGAGGTCGAAGGCTCGGTGGTAATCAGCTCTGACGATTTCTTGGTGGCCCGCGTACCCGATGGCGCGACGTCAGGGCCAGTCGTCGTAAATACAAATGGGGCGGGAACAAACGGGCACGTCAGCAATGCGCACGCCATCAAAGTGGCCGTGCCGGTGGCCGACAACCTTCATCCGGTGGCCAATCCTGCGCTGGATCGCGACGGCAATCTCTTCGTGACTTTCTCGGGATCGCGCGGCCAAAAAGTTCCGGTATCGATCTTCAAGATTGATAGCAATTTCAGCGTCAAGCCGTTTCTCAGTGACATGATGAACGCCACCGGAATCGCTTTCGACCGCGATGGCCAGATGTACGTTTCTTCGCGCCACGACGAGGCCGTATACAAAGTTACGCCGGACGGTGCCGTCTCCACCTACGCGGAAGGCATGGGAGTCGCCACTGGAATTGCCTTCGATCGCGAGGAGAACCTCTACGTCGGCGACCGCAGTGGAACGATTTTCAAGATCGCTCGCGACCGTCAGATTTTTGTGTTTGCCACGCTTGAGCCTAGCGTCTCCGCCTATCACATCGCCTTCGGCCTGCGCGGCGATATGTTTGTCAGCGGCCCCAGCACTTCCAGTTTCGACTCAGTCTACAAGGTCGATCCCCACGGAACGGTGTCGGTGTTTTATCGCGGCCTGGGGCGTCCGCAGGGTCTGGCGCTCGATGTCGAGGGGAATGTATATGTTGCCGCCTCTCTCGCGGGACAGCGCGGCATTGTAAAAATCACACCGCAGGGCAAGGCCAGCCTCGAAGTCTCCGGCCAGGGCTTGGTCGGACTAGCGTTCGCCCCCGACAACTCCGCCATCCTGGCCACCAACGGCGCCGTCCACCACATGGCATGGAACATTCCAGGCATGCCCCTGCTCCCGTAGACGCACTCTGTAGAGACGCGGCTTGCCGCGTCTCCGGCAGCGAAAATGCCATCACCCGTCCGCTAGACTGCTTCCACGGCCTCGCCTTGACCCCAGACCGTTTCCGCTCCCGAGACGGGGCGAGCCCCGTCTCTACGTGCAGATTTGTAGTATTGCATCGGATTCGTCGCGGGGCGATGCTAACTGCTGCCTGGCTTGGCCGCCGACGAGTATGGATAGGGGAACAGCGTTTCTTCGTGCCTGCTCAGTTCCGTGAGCCATTCCTGAATTCCTTGTTGCGCGACCGCCGACAGCGGGTAAAACTCGAATCCGGACTTGGCGTCGTTGCTGTGCCGGACAGTCGCCAACATCTCGATCGGAGCGCTCAGTAAGGGCAATTCGATCACCACCGTTTCGCCGACCTGCGGCGCGCCACACACCAGCGCCGACATTCCTCGCACGCTGACATCGAGCGTGACGCCGCGCGTCACAAACGGCCCAAAGCGCAAGAAGCGCTGTAGCACGACAGGAATGCTGGAGACATAGCGAGGGTCCCGTCGACGGAAATTGTAAGCCTGGGAGCAGGCCAACTGTGCCCGATTGTCGACATGCATGGACGATCTCCTTCAAAAGCAGAACGGCTGAGGAATTGGTTGCGCAAGTAGCCCGCGCGGTGAATTCGAGTGTCGAAATCCGCAAATGACCGCACCTCGCCCACGATGCGCAAGTGCCCGATCCGTAGAGACGCGGCTTGCCGCGTCTCCGGCAGCGAAAATGCCCTTGCCTTAACACCGGACCGTTTCCGCTGCCCTCGCCTTTACCCCAGACCGCTTCCGCTGCTGAGACGGGGCTAGCCCAGGGCTAGCCCCGTCTCTACATCCAGATTGAATCGGCCCATCCTGATGAACCTCACCAGCATCGCAGTCGCATTACGACGGCAGCGCTCCTCCCCAGCCCCATCCTGCCTGCAGGCTGGCGCGAATCACTCCGAGCAACTCTTCGTTGTCGGCCGGCTTCTGAAAGAAAGCGACCGCGCCCGATTCGAGCGTGCGTTTTTCATTTCCCTCCGGATCGCGAGCCGTCAGCACGATCACCGGGATTCCCGAGAGCGCAGGATATTGCTGCAGATTTTTCAGCACGGCAAATCCGTCACCCGCCGGCAGGCCGAGATCGAGGATGATCAGGTGCGGTTTCTCCTTCTGCGCCATGGCGATCGCGGAGTAGCCGTCGCAGACATTCACCGTCTCAAAGTTGTTGGCCCGCAGACGCAAACTTAGCGCTTGCCTGAGATCGGGATCGTCATCTACAACCATAATCTTGGCTCGATTCACGGGTAGATCGTCGGCGTAGTTTTCAGTTCGCATGCTTTTGTTTCTCCTTTTCAGTGGAATGTTGTTTGTTGCCGAGATCCTGCTGGATCATGGCGGAGACGTAGTCGGCGACTCCCCAGACCTGTTGCTCCAGAGTTCTCGAGTCGGCGGGTGGCGGCCCAGGCACGCGTTCTGCCGTCACGCGCAGAGTGCCCGCAGCCTTCAACTGCGGCTGCGCTCCGACTTGACTGCAAATCCGTTCCGTCATGATCTTCACTTTCTCCATGTCGGTGGACGCGACCACGAAAAATGTCTCTACTGGGCCGCTGCCTCCAGTCGGCGGCAGCACCAGGTCTTTGTCCACGTAGATGCAGTGCCGCAAAATCTCCAGACACCGGTGGCAGATGTCCCGCCAACTTCCGCGAATCGATTTCGACAGCGGCGTGAGCTCGACTCGCACCAGCACTACATCTGGCCGTAACTGTCCCTGATGACTGATCACCGGCAGCAGAAGTTTTGCCAGCGAATAAAGTGGCAATGTGAACGAAAAAGTGCTCCCGCTTCCGGTTTGGCTGGCGACCCACATTCTGCCGCCGTGGAGGGTGACAATTTCCTTGGCAATAAAGAGACCCAGGCCAAGTCCGGCTCGGCTGTCGTCGATTCTGTCTGGGTCCTGATACAACCGCTGAAACACCAGGGATAGCGACTCTTCCGGTATCCCGCGCCCGGTGTCGCTGATCGAAAGATAGACGGACGTGGGATCCGTCTCAACCATCGAGGCTCTCACGATCACCGAACCATCCGCGGGCGTGAACTTGATCGCGTTGTCGATGAGGTTGATGAGAACTTCAAGAGTGCGATCGGGATCGGCGTAGACGAGGGGAACGGCCTGATCTATCGTCGCCTGGAGGCCGACGTGCTTCTCGACCGCCGTGGGCCGCATCATCGCTACCGCCTGCCCAATCAACTCACCGATATCGATACATCGCTGGTCGATCCGTAGCTTCCCGCTATCGGCGCGCGTGGCTTCGAGCAAATCCCGGATCATCGCGTGCAACTGGTTAACACTTCTGAGGACGGTCTTGAGGTGATCGGTCTGATCCGGCTTCATGGCCCCAGCCAACCCGTCGAGCAAAATCGTCACATACTGGTGAATGCACGTCAGCGGCGTGCGCAACTCGTGCGAAACGTGAGACAGGAACTGGTCTTTGAATTCGAGCTGCTGCTTGCGCGTCATTTCGAGCGACCGCAGCAGCGCCTGTCGCTCCACCGCATAGCGCAAGGCACGTTCCAGTTGCTTGCTGGTGATATCGCCTTTCACCAGATAGTCCTGCACACCCTGGTGTACCGCCTTCATCGCCAGCGCTTCGTCGTCTTGCCCCGAAAGAATCACCACCGGAACATTCGGCGCTTTCTGCATGATGCGGCGAAACGTTTCCGCACCGTGACTGTCGGGAAGATTCAAATCGAGCAGCACCAGCGACGGCGTTTCAACGTCGAGGCAGGCCAGCGCGTCCGAGAGCCGAGGCACGCAGTTCACCTGGACCTCGGTCTTGCCTTCCACCAGCCGAAGGCGTACCAGGTCCGCATCTCCGGGATTGTCCTCAATCAGCAAGACGTGTTGCATCATTTTTCCTCTCGTGGCAGGCTCACCGAGCCAAACCAAAATTCCTCAATCGTCTGCAACGCCAAAAAATATTCATCTAGGGTTCCGGGCTTGTGGACGTAGCAGTTGGCGCCCAATTCGTAACTGCGCCCTATGTCCAGCTTCGTGCGCGAGGTGCTATACACCACAATCGGAATCATGCGCAGATTTTTGTCGGCTTTAATGTCCGCCAGCACCGCTCGACCGTCTTTCTTGGGCAGATTAAGATCCAGGATCACCAGATCGGGGCGAATCGCATCCGCATGTTGTCCAACGCGACGTAAGAAGGCGATGGCTTCCTCCCCGTCCTGAACGTGGTAAATGCGACTCTGATGCCTGCCCCCGGCCAACGCCTCTCGCGCTAGCGCGACGTCGGCAGGGTTGTCGTCTACAAGAAGGACCTGAGGCAATGTTTTCATCGCCCGGCTCCCCCCTTCTCATTGTGACGGCAGGCAAGTAAACTGAACCGGAGCGCGTCGCCCCGAATATCATTCGATCTCAGCCCTGCCTTTCCACAAACATGTCCGGCGCTAAGCTGGTGGATCGTCTTGCCCATGCCGTTTGGCCGCACACTTCCCCACATGGACATAGCTATCGGCTCTGCGAAGAGGTGCTTGAGACCTTCTTCAGACCCTAAAGACAAACCCAGGTTCGCAACCGAACACGACAAAAGCTTCTACACGGACCTGACCGCATGGACTGGTTGGACACACTGGAGGGTGAACTCTGAAGATAAGGAAGATCTTAGGATTGCTCAGCGAAGGCGGTGCCAAGCCGCGCCCGATAGCAACCGAGCACCGTGGACGACCGGATCAATTTGGGAAGTATATTCACTCTGGGACTGTCCGTAGAGACGCGGCAAGCCGACAACAAGCCGCGTCTCTACGGCGGAACAAATTACGGGTTGACCACTTGCATGAGCGCGGCGTATTTCGCTGGAAGATAGTTAGCATCGCCCAAATAGCTGGCCACCACCGCATGGGAACCCTTTGCGATGGCCGAGGTTGTGAACTGTGCGACACCCGCTTGCAGGGGTGAGGATCCCAGCACTTTGCCGCCTGCCACGAATTGCACCATCTCACCGTCGGGCGGCGCTCCCGCGATCGATGTCAGCACTACGGTGAACATCACCGGCTGCCCCAATTTAGATGGATTCACCGAAGAAGTGAACGTCGCGGTCGTTTTTGGAACCAAAAGATATCCCCCCTTGTTGGTCGTGAGGACAATCACTCCGGCGTCATTCACCTGCAACGAGTATGGCTGCTGGTTAGTGGACAGACCGGCCACAACGGTGAAGTCCTGCATACCAGCGCCCGGAGTCCACAAGAATCCGTGCGCCAGACCGTTCGTCGAGTTGGTCAGCGATGTTCCTACGATCCATCCTTTGCTGTTAACGCTCAACGCGGAGCTTTCGGCGCCGCCCAAAGTGCCCAGATCTTGAATCGATCCGGTCGCCGTCTTCGCGAAGGCGTGCTTGTAACCGTTGGCCAAGGGCGACTTGCCTACAATCGTCCCGGCGTCGTTGACGGCAAATGCCAGGGTACCGGGCATGCCCAAGCCCTGGATCCCGCCCGCTTGCGTCCAGCTAAGCCCCAGCGTATTCACACTGCCATTCGGGAAATAGTAGCCCACCACCTGATTCGAGGAATTGATTCCCACTGCGCTGCCGCCACCGACGCTGGTCAGATCAGGAGTCACGTCCTGGATGCCACTGGCTTGTGTCCATAAAAACGCATGTTGCTCATTCGTGGCGGTATAGGAAAACCCGACCACCGCTCCGGAGTCGTTGATCCCGCCTGCGGCGCTCAAGTCGCCACCAAGCGATCCCAGGTTCTGCAGTCCTGTTGTAGGCCGCCAAACAAACGCCTGCATTTTGCCCGAGTGGTCCATGTCTCCCGAGCCCACCACCTCGCCGGAGTTGTTGATCGCCGAGCCGCCGCTGTTGGTTCCGGTAAGGCCGATATCCTGCGCTCCTGTGATCCGGTTCCAGACCAACACCTGATAAGAATCATTGACGGCCATATTGACCAAAACCTGCCCACTGTTGTTGATGCCAGTCACAGAATTTGCACTTGCTCCGGGCACCTTAACCACGCTAAACACCGCCTGCGAAAAAGCAAGGCTGGAAATCAACAGCGCAAAAACCACCACGACCATGACCTTTTTCATATTTTTCACCAATGTCCATCTTCCGATTCGGGAGCGTTGCTGCCTGCCGAACTCGGGAAACCGGGGCACCTACTAGTCCCTAAACTGCAAGTGCCCTGCCAACTACGCTTCCGATAACACTTGAAGAATCCGTTCCAACCGCACTCGTATCAGTTACTTAGGCCGACCGTCCTGCGCACGATGGGCGAGCATATCGCGCTTGCGCAGAATTGCGGTCGTTGCCTAGGAACGAAAGTTCCCACCTCAAAACTGGCCATCCACCCGTTAGAATGGAAAAGCTCTTTCCAGCAGCGAAGGCCATTTCTGACAACCGAAAACCAAGAACTGAGAACGAGCCAGCCGTCGCCCGACGAACTCTGGATGGAAGAAGCCCTCCGCTCAGCCCAGCGCGCCCTAGAGGCTGGTGAAGTCCCCGTCGGCGCGGTCGTTGTGTACGCCGGCCGCATCGTTGGCCGGGGATGGAATCGCAACGTCTCCGACTGCGACCCGACCGCGCACGCCGAAATCGTCGCCCTCCGCGATGCTGGACGCAACCTCTGCAATCATCGCCTCGGCGGCTGCGAACTGTTTGCTACAATTGAGCCGTGCGCCATGTGCGCGGGTGCGGCCGTACATGCCCGCGTCCGCCGTTTGGTGTACGGGGCCGACGATCCAAAAGCAGGTGCCGTGCATTCGATTCTGCAGGTGATCAATCACCCCAGCCTGAATCATCAGATGGAGATACAAGGCGGGGTACTAGCCGGGAGATCGGCCGAGCTACTGCAAGAATTTTTCAGAAAGCGCCGTTAGGCTTCTAGCGCAAGCAAGAACGGGAAGGGCACAACCCGACAGCACGGCCCGAGCCGTTCGCATCGAGAACGGGGAGAGCACAGCCAAAGCCGTTCGCATCAGGCAAGAACGGGAAGGGCACGGCTTCAGCCGTGCCTCTCGAGACCATAAAAGACGCGGGCTTTAGCCCCTGAGGGCACCCCGCAACGAACAATTGTTTTTCGGAGAGGTGCGTGAGTGGTTGAAACGATCCGCCTCGAAAGCGGACATACCTTAACGGGTATCGTGGGTTCAAATCCCACCCTCTCCGCCATATTTTTTGTACAACTTGGGATGCAGTGATACCAAAAGAGGTAGCCCAAGTGAACAGACAAGTCAACCTCACCAAGCGAGTAAGAACCAACAACGGCCTTCGGTACTGCCCTGTCGTCCTCGCCGCTGACACTCAGCTCGGCTTTCTTCACAGATTTTCAGCCTCACTCTTTTCGAGAAAGCGCCCATTTTAAGCGCCCTTCAGGCCCTCGGCCATGACGCCAATTTCGTCAAAAACGCCAAC
>JAYUJG010000313.1:0-13201 GCA_043765355.1 Acidobacteriaceae bacterium
GTCTGGAACGGCCCGATGGGAGTTTTTGAATTGCCTCCCTTCGCCAAAGGAACCTTCAAGATCGCCCACGCCGTCGCCGAAAACGCCGCCGCTATCACCATCGTCGGTGGAGGAGACTCAGTGGCCGCAGTGAAGGCCGCCGGAGTCGCCGACAAAATCACCCACATCTCGACCGGCGGCGGAGCTTCGCTGGAATTTCTGGAAGGCAGGAAGCTGCCGGGAGTAGAAGCGCTGACGGATAAGAAATAGCTATGGGCTATCAGCTATGCGCAGGCCGTGGCTGGGCAACGCTTTGCAGCTTGCGGAAAAACTAAGATTCGGCAAGAAACGGGAAGGGCACGACTTCAGTCGTGTCACAAGTCGTTCAAAATGTGTCCGCGTTTAGCGCCCGCGCTATCTTCTCGAAAGGTTCTTCATGAGAAAGAAACTGATCGCCGCCAACTGGAAGATGTACAAAACTCCCGATCAAGCTCGCGACTTTTTCCGCGACTTCCTCCCTCTGGTCAACGGTCACGACCGTGACGAAATCGTAGTCTGCCCCACCTACCTCGCCATCGATGCCGCCATCCATGCGGCCAAGGGATCGACCGTCGCCATCGGCGCGCAAGACCTGCACTGGGAAAAGGAAGGCGCCTACACCGGAGAAATCTGCACCAGCATGTTGCTGGCGGTCGGCGTGACCCACGTTATCATCGGACACTCCGAACGCCGCCAATATTTTGGCGAGACCGACGACACCGTCAATCTCAAATTAAAATCCGCCGTCGAAACCGGACTCATGCCCATCGTCTGCGTCGGTGAAGTCCTCGAAGAACGCGAAGCCGGGCTTACCGACGACGTACTGCGCCGGCAGTGCCTCCGCGCCTTCCACAAAGTCTCCGCGAAAAAAGCGGCACACATGGTAGTCGCCTACGAGCCGGTCTGGGCCATCGGCACGGGAAAAACCGCGACCCCGCAAATGGCCGCCGACGCGCACGCCATCATCCGCGCCGAAACCGCCGAATCTTTCGGCCAGGAATTCGCCGATAAACTCCGCATTCTCTACGGCGGCTCCGTCAAGCCGGAAAATGCGCACGCCCTGATGTCGGAAGAAGAAATCGATGGCGCCCTGGTCGGCGGAGCGTCGCTCGACCCGAAATCATTTGCGGCGATTGTCAAGTATTAGGGAATTACTGACGCCTACACTTTCGCAACGTCGCGAAGACTCCAAAAGCTCAAACCGCTACCGCTTCACCTCAACAGTATCTGTTGCCAGCGCCCGCGATAGAATGTCCAGACCATGACATCCACCCACACTTCCGCCGTCAGCCTAGTGGCCTTTCTCTTGTTCGCCCTGTTTACCTTCGCAGCCGACAAACCTTCCGCAGTAAAAGGCGGCAACGGGATCACTCTTCCTCCTCCGCCCGCCACGGAAGCGAAGGCGGTGACCGAGACCATTCACGGCATGACCGTCACCGATCCCTATCGCTGGCTCGAAGACGCGAAGGCCCCCGAGACTCGTGCCTGGATTGACGGCCAGATGAAATACACCGAGCAATATCTTTCGCAAGTAAAGATCAGGCCCGAGATCGTCAGCGAACTTACCCGGCTCGAACGCGTGGAGAGCTACAGCATCCCCACGGAACGCGGCGGGAACTACTTTTTCAAAAAGCGGCTGGCTGACGAAAATCAGGGATCGATCTACGTGCGCCACGGCCTGCACGGTCAGGACGTGCGCCTGATCGACGCCACCAAACTGAGTGTCGATCAGAACACTTCGGTCCAGATCAACGACCTCTCGAAAGATGGCACGCTGCTCGTCTATGGAATTCGCAGCGGCGGCGCGGATGAAGAATCGGTCCACATTCTGGAACTCGACAAAAGTGATACCGCAGACGTTGCGAAAAGTCACGAACTCCCCGACTCGCTCCCCACGGCGCGCTATTCCGGGGTTCAGCTCAGTCCCGACCAACAAGGCCTCTACTACGCGCGCTTCGATCCCACGGGAACGCTGGTGTTTTATCACAAGCTCGGATCGCCCGCCGCCAGCGACGAACTTATCTTCGGCAAGCTCGTCGGAGACGAGACGCTGGGCCCGATGGAATTGATCGGTGCCGCCATCACCGAAAACGAACGCTATCTGATCATCACCGTAGTTCACGGCGTTCCGCCCAAGCGCGTCGACATCTACGTTAAAGATTTGCGCCAGAAAGATTCGCCGATTCGTCCGTTGATCCATGGCATCGACCAACGTTTTACACCCGTGAACGAGGGCGACGATTTCTATGTGCTCACCGACTTTGAAGCGCCGAACTATCGCGTCGTGAAAGTCGCGCTCGCGAATCCCGAACCGCAGCATTGGACGACCGTCATCCGCGAGGGCAAAGACGTGATCTCAGGCATTTCGATCGTCGGCGGAAAACTTTTTGTCACCGGACTCCACAACGTGGTCACCGAGACGCGCATCTTCAGGCTCGATGGCAAGCCCGCCGGCAACATCGCCTACCCAACTCTCGGAGCAGCCACCGAACTGGACGGTCGAGCCGATTCCAACGAAGGCTTTTATAGCTTCGAGTCATTCATCGTTCCACCCGCCATCTATCGTTACGACGTTGCCACCGGAAAAACCGAGGTCTTCGCCAAACCGACAGTGCCCTTCGCGTCCGATCAATACGAAGTGAAGCAGGTGTTCTACAAATCGAAAGACGGCACCAAGGTTCCAATGTTCATCTCGTCAAAGAAAGGTGCGAAGCGCGACGGCAACACGCCGACACTGATGTTCGCCTACGGCGGATTTCTAGTCGACCTGACGCCGGTGTGGAATCCCGAATACGCCTGGTGGATGGAGCAAGGCGGATTCTACGCCCAGCCTAATCTGCGCGGCGGCGGCGAGTACGGCGAGAAGTGGCACCAGGCCGGAATGTTCGAGCAGAAACAAAACGTCTTCGACGACTTCTTCGCCGCTGCAAAATATTTGACGGACGAAAAATATACGAAGACCGACCGCCTCGCGATTCGCGGACGCTCCAACGGTGGCCTGCTGATGGGCGTGGCCATGACGCAGCATCCTGAAATGTTTGGCGCCATCTGGTGCGGTTATCCGCTGCTCGACATGATCCGCTTCCAGAATTTCCTGGTGGGCAAATGGTGGACCACGGAATACGGTTCTTCTGAAAACGCGGGGCAGTTCCCTTACCTGCTCAAATATTCGCCCTACCACAACGTAAAACCGGGAATGAACTTTCCCGCCATCATGTTCAACACCGGCGACAGCGATACCAGAGTCGACCCATTGCACGCGCGCAAAATGACAGCCCTGGTTCAGACCGACAACGCCAACAACCGGCCGATTTTGTTGCACTACCAAACCATCAGCGGCCACAGTTCTGGCGTTTCGATCACCCAAGCGATCAAAGACACCGCCGATGAATTGGGCTTTCTGTGGAATGAAGTAAGCGTTCCGACACGACCTTAGAACACTCTGAGTCAGTAAGGAATCGAGTGCGTCAATTTGGCGACCATCGAGCGTCGCCTTCCGATTTCTGTAAAATGGATTTCTGGAGGAAGAATCCTCATGAAATTTGGCGTCATTATTTTTCCCGGTTCCAACTGCGATCACGACGCTCACTGGACGATCGAACACGTCGCCCAGCAGCCCGTAACATTCCTCTGGCACGATTCGCACGATTTGCAGAACTGCGACGCCATCATCGTCCCCGGAGGCTTTGCCTTCGGCGACTATCTCCGTACCGGAGCGATCGCGAAATTCTCGCCCGTCATGGAATCCGTCCGCAAATTCGCCGATGGCGGTGGATTGGTTCTTGGCATCTGCAATGGCTTCCAGATTCTATGCGAAGCGGGACTGTTGCCCGGAGCGCTGATGCGCAACGTGGGCTTGAAATATGTTTGCAAGCCGGTCCAGGTAAGAATCGAAAACAACGACACACCGTTCACCAACACCTGCCGCAAAGGCGAAGTACTGACCATCCCCATCGGCCACATGGAAGGAAATTATTTTTGCGGTGAGTCGACGCTGGCGGAACTGAAACGCGACAATCGCATCGTCTTCCGTTACTCGAACCCCGAAGGCGAGATCACAAAAGAGGCGAATCCGAATGGATCGCTGGAAAATATTGCGGGGATTTGCGGCCCCGGAAGAAACGTGCTGGGAATGATGCCCCATCCCGAACGCGCGGCCGAGGTGGAGCTCGGTGGCGTTGACGGATTCAAGATTTTTGAATCATTAGTGGGTGCGATGACAGCGAAGTAGCGTCGTGACATTGGAGCTTTGGCATGAAAGCAATCGCAGTCGGCAACTTCAAAATCAATTGTCTCGCCGTCCTCGACGAAGTCCAAACTTCGGGGGAGAGTGTGCTGATTCCCAAGCACGGCAAACCGTTAGCGAAGATGGTACCCGCAGTTAAGAGCCTAGACGATATCTTCGGCTTCATGGATGGCAAGGGTGTCATTGTCGGCGATGTCGTGTCGCCTGTTCTGGAAATGAATGGCGGTTTTTGAAATCTTCAAGTTGAAATCTGACTTCAGTACGCCCATCTCAACAGCGTAGCTCCACTGGTAAATCCAGCGCCCACGGAAGCCAGCAGGACCAAACTTCCTTTTTTCAATTTGCCTTCTTGGCGCGCGGTTTCCATGGCCAGTGGAATGGTTCCCGCAGTCGTATTTCCAAAACGCTCGATGTTCACAATCACCGCTTCGGGACGCATGCTCAGTCGCTCGGCAGTCGCCGTGATGATGCGCTTATTGGCCTGATGCGGAATAAACGCGTCGATCTCGCTGCCCTGGATGTTGTTGCGCCGCAGAATTTCTTCGCACAACGCCGCCATCTTGCGCACCGCAAACTTGAAAACCGCTGCACCGTCCTGATGCACGAAGTGCATCTTCTTATCGACCGTCTCGTGCGTCGAAGGATTCTGGCTTCCTCCTCCGGGCATGTAGAGTGAACACGCGCCCGATCCATCCACTTCGTGCAGAAAGTCAATGAGTCCAACCGATTCATCTTCCGCCGGTTCGAGCAACACCGCGCCAGCGCCATCGCCAAAGATCACGCAGGTCGCGCGGTCGGTGTAGTCGATGATCGACGACATCACGTCAGCGCCAATCACCAGCACTTTTTTGTGCGATCCTGTAGCGACGAATTGCGCTCCGGTTTGCAGCGCATACACAAACGCCGAACAAGCTGCGGAAATATCGAATCCCCAAACATTCTTCGCTCCGAGCTTGTCTTGCACCAGACAAGCCGTCGAAGGAAAGAACATGTCGGGCGTTACCGTTCCCACGATGATGGCATCGAGATCCGAAGCGTCGATGCCGCGATTGGCGAGCGCCTTTTTCGCGGCCTCTACCGCCAGATCGCTGGTCGCGACGCCCTTGTCCACAATGTGGCGCTCGCGAATGCCGACGCGCTCCATGATCCACTGATCGTTGGTATCGACCATCTTTTCGAGGTCGGTGTTAGTGAGAAGTCGAGGCGGAACGTAGGTGCCGAGTGCGCTGATCTTAACGCGGTGAAGCTGAGCCAATGAGGTCTCCTGGAAGGCAAGTGGGATCCAAGAAAATAATTATAAGGTGTCAGGTGTCAGGTCCGAGGTGTCCGGGATACCACGACGCACATATTTTCTAAAACCTAAGACCTGAGACCTGACACCTGACCTACTTCATCCTCGCTCCCAGCAATCCGAAGACTGGCAACTCGAAGCGTTCGCCGCGCCACGCTTTCAGGGATAGAACGATCCACAAGAAAATCATCGCCAGCGAAACCAAAATCCCCAGCAGGAGAAACACCATGGCCGCCGCGACATTTGAAAACAGCAGCGCGGCGATGGTCAAAACGAAAAAGACGCTCCAGAGCGAAACACTCTGCCAGGCATGGAATCGGACGAAGAGGTCTTTGCGAAATGCCGGCAGAAATAAGATTGCGATCGGAGGGATCAAGGGCAGATACGCTGCCGCCGCGAGCCCGCGTTGCGCGGCCGAAAGCGGAGTCATGGGCCATCTGCAATCCGGACATAGCGCAGCGTCCGAGGAAATGCCGTTGCCGCAGGACGGGCATGGCTCCAGGTCTTCAGCGTGATTCGTGGGAGCGACCTCCGGAATTTGATCGGGACTAGGCAATGCGGCTTCCGTTCTTGTTGCGGCATTCTTTGTTCCGGCATTCTTCGCAAACGCCGTAGACTTGGAAAGTGTGGCGCGTCGTGAGGTAGCGATGTTTGCGTCCGATTTCCTGTTCGAGTTCGCGAACTTCTTCGGAGAAAAATTCGACCGAAGCGCCGCACTCGGTACACACCATGTGGTGATGACTGCGCCGGTTGTACTGGTGCTCGTAACGCGCAATACCGTCGTGGAAGGCCACTTCACTGGCGAGGCCGCAACCCGCGAGCAGCTTCAGCGTCCGGTAGACGGTGGTAAAACCGATGCGTGGATCGGTCTTCTTTACCAGCCGATGTAACTCGTCGATCGAGAGATGCTCGCGAGTTTCCAGGAAGGTCCGCAGGATCGCGTTGCGCTGTCCAGTCTGTTTCAAGCCGACGCGCCGGAGATGCTGAAGGAAAATCCCTTCGGCCTCGCGGATATTCTCGCGCGAGATGGTCGGCTGATCGTCGATTCGTTTCTGCAGCATGGCGTTCGACGTGAGAGACAAACTAGCCCTAAACCCTCCGGATCGCTTTTATGATACTGGGAGAGCGAAGATTAAGCCAAATAATGCGAGGCCGAACAGGACTTCAAAACACCGGTAGACACCTGTTCTAGCGGCGGTGGTATATGACTTCCAGAACAGTATCGACCTCGACCGGTTTACCGTTGCATGTCGCAGGTTCAAAGCGCCACTCTTTGATGGCATTTAGGCTGGACCGCTCGAGGTCCGAGCTCGCGCGGGAGATCACCTTGGCCATCTTAGGGATTCCGTCGAGTCCAATCCATGCATCTAGCGCGACGATCCCCTGACTGCGCTCTTGTAGAGCATTTGGTGGATATTCTGGAATGGACATCTTGATCACGCGAGGCGGTACAGGGTTCATGCAGTCGGCCCGCGGCGAGATTCCCGCTGGTGGATCAAATACATTTGGTGAAAACTGGCTAGGCGCGGTTAACACGGTGATGTCGGCCTTTGCCACGGTCTTGCCGTTTTCAATAGAGCTTAGAAGTCGTGGATATACTTTTCCGCCGCCGACCGGCTGCATATCCCTATCTAGAAACGAAGATGAGTTACGAGCAAGCGTGCCCGTGTTCTCATTTATGCAGATTTCCAACGAGTGTCTCATCTCGTTTTCATACTCTGCGCAAGTCTGCGCCACACCGTGCTCCTTACCTTTGGTGAACTTTCTTTACTTTGTCCTTTGGGGTAAGAGGCGATTGTACTAGTGATGCAGAACGCGAAGCTGCCGCACCGGATTCGAATCTGAGTGCTTTGTGCAGATTATAGATGCTAAGGGGATGGAAGTCGGTAGTGCGCTGGGTCCATACAGTTCCGTTGCCGCCGACCTGAACTTCTGTATAACCTGGAAGTCGGATTTCTTCTCTCCACTGCGCCGGGCCGTTCCAAAGCAATTCATAGCTTCCATCCACAAGCTTGCCCTGAGTCTCGATCTGTACATCCGCCTTCATCTGAAAGGACGGTAGCTCGAAGATATTGGTCCTCGCGATAGCTTGTTCAATCTTGTGGATAGCTTCCTGCTGTTTAGCAGTCTCGTCGGAGGCATGGATGAGTTGCAAAGCCAGCGTGACCAAAACGGTAAGAAGGAGACGCTTTTTTATAGCGGCATTGTACCGTAGCCAGGAAAACTCATGAACCTCCGATAGGCTCGGGAATTCGGAGTGCTGGTTGTCACCGGCTCCGCGCCCCCCTACAATCTCTCAGTAATGTCTTCCACCGCTTCCCTGCCCGATGTTCGCCGGCGTAACCCTGGGTTGCGAATTCTCTACTACGCCGTTTGCCTGTTACTGGCGGCCGTCCTGGTTGCGGTCTGGTGGCTCGACTCGATTGCCCGTTCGCCACTGCCGCAGCTTGATGGCAGCGTCTCGGTGCCGGGAATTTCGTCGAAAGTGCGCGTTGTGCGCGACGAGCGCGGCGTGCCAACAATTGAAGCGGCCACGCTCGACGATCTATTTTTTGGGCAAGGCTACGTAACCGCGCAAGATCGACTGTGGCAGATGGACATGATGCGCCGCGCCGCAGCTGGAGAGCTTTCCGAGGTCATTGGTCCGGACACCATCAAGATGGACCGCGAACAGCGCATTCTCGGCCTGCGTCCCGCGGCCGAAGCGGCGGAGAGAAATATGTCGCCACGCGATCGCGCTTATTTTGAAGCTTATGCGCGAGGAGTGAATGCCTTTCTGGAATCGCATCGCGACCGGCTCTCGCTGGAATTTCGGCTGATGAAATACCAGCCGCATCCCTGGACGGTAACCGACTCGATGCTGGTCGGCGCGCGCATGGTGCAGGATTTGAATCACTACAGCAAGCCGCCCGCGCTGACGCGAGAAAAAGTTCTTGCCAAGCTGGGTCCGCAACTGACGGCCGACCTCTACGTCAATTCTTCCTGGCGAGACCGTCCGCCAACCGATGTGCGCCGCATGGAGGACGAGGACGAACCCGCGGCCGGCAGCAGCGACGATGACGAAGATGACGACGAGCAAATCGATACGGAGGGCGGCGGCAGCAACCTGACATCTGCGCGGCCTTCTATTTCGGGGCCTGCGCTGCCTGCAACTCTCTCTTCATCGTTTTTTTCCGAAGAGGCCTATCTGTTCCGACCGGGCTCGAACAACTGGGTCGTTTCCGGCCAGCACACGGTGACAGGAAAGCCGCTGTTGTCGAACGATATGCACCTCGATCACCAGATGCCGAATCTGTGGTTCGCGGCGCACCTCGTCTCAAAGACCAGCAACTTCGACGTCGCCGGCGTGACACTGCCCGGAGTTCCCTTCGTAATCGTCGGCCACAACCAGCGTATCGGCTGGGGTTTTACGAATGTGGGGCCGACGGTGGAAGACGATTTCATCGAGGAATTTAACGCGCAGGGGCAATATAAAACGCCCGCGGGATGGCGCGATCCACAGCATCGCTCAGAAATAATCCACGTCAAGGGACAGCCCGATGTGACGCTCGACGTGGTGACCACGCGGCACGGGCCGATCATCACCGAACTCGTCCCGGGCGAGACGCGCAAGATTGCTTTGCGCTGGACGCTGCAGGATGGCGAGGGTCTGGTTTTTTTCGACGTCGACTCGGCGCAGAACTGGGACGAGTTTCGCAAGGCCTTTTCAAACTTTATCGCACCCGGGCAAAACGTGATGTACGGCGATGTCGACGGCCACATCGGCTATCAGGCGACGGGGCGAGTCCCAATCCGCGCGGCGGGCGACGGAAGCCTGCCAGTGAGCGGCAGCGACGATGCGCATGAATGGAAAGGCTGGATTCCCTTCGACGAGATGCCGCAAGTGTACGATCCGCCTGCGGGAATTCTGGCGTCGGCGAATGGGCGCATCGCCCCCGATGGCTACAAATATTCGATCAGCACGGAGTGGGAAGCGCCGTGGCGGACGGATCGTATCTATCGCGTGCTCGAGTCGGGAAAGAAATTCGCTCCCGCCGACATGCTGGCGCTGCAAATGGACGTGTCGTCAGCCTACGATCGCTTCTGCGCCGATAAATTTGTTTATGCCGTCGATCATGCCGCGAGCGCATCGGATCGCGTTAAGCGGGCGGCGGAAATTCTGCGCGATTGGGATGGCCGCATGTCGGCTGATTCAGCCGCGCCGACCATCGAAACCAAAGCGCGTCAGGAATTGGTGCGCCTGCTGCTGGAGCCGAAGCTCGGCGGCACCGTGCCGGGAACGGATCGCGGCGAGTTGACGTGGAAGAGCTATCGCTGGTCGATGTCGACGGTGTGGCTGGAAAACGTGCTCACCAAACAACCTGCGCGCTGGCTGCCGCCGGGTTTTTCAGACTACGGAAGCCTGCTGACGGCAGCGGTGGAAAATGTCGTGAAGCAAACGCCTCCCTCCCCTGGCGATTCGGTGAAGACCGATTCAGTTGCGCCTTCCGATCTAAGCCAGTGGAAGTGGGGAAAGAATCATCCGGTAGAGATTGATCATCTCGTACTGAGTCATCTTCCGCTGATTGGGCGCTTCACGGGACCTGGGCTGCATCCGTTGAGTGGGAGCGGGTACACGGTGAAGGCGGTGGGGCGCGAGACCGGGCCGTCGGAGCGGATTACGTGGAACTTCGCGAACTTTGATGAGAGCACGCTAAACCTGGTGACGGGCGAAAGCGGAATATTCCTCAGTCCTCATTACTTGGACCAGTGGGCGGCGTGGTATGGCGGGTCTACGTTTTCATTTCCGTTCTCGGAGGCTGCGGTGGAGCGGCACCGGGCGCATGAGTTTACGCTGGTGTCGAAGTGATGGGGTGGGAGCGGGACCGTTCAGTTGAGCGCAAGAAAAGGCGGATTCCGCGCGACGGGCTGTGACCCCGCAGCGGCTGAAGCCGGACGTCTTTCTTCGACTTACGGCACGACTTTAGTCGTGCCCTTCCCGCTCGTGGCGAAAATCGAGTTCTTGTCGCCGTCCACAGCGCGACCTTCTAGAAATCGATGACCTTGACGTCGATGAAGTAGCCGACTAGGGCAAATATCTGGCCGGGGTGGCCCGAATCGTTCGGGTTGTTCGACAAACCATCGAACGCGGTGTCGTAGATACTGAGTGCCCCACCCTGGGCGACGTAGGCTACGGTGCGCTTGCTAATCGGCTCGATGCCGGTCACGTCTCCGTTGGCAGCAGGAATTACGACGCCACCAGCCGCAACTTTTCCGACTGGCGTTGATAGCGTGTTGTAGATGGAGAGGCAGCCGCGAGTTTCGGCACCTGGCGGCGGCGGAACTGGCGGAACAATTTCGGTGCAGGTGTGGGCGCCGATGAAGAGCTGTCCGTTGGCTCCGAGAGCGATGCGATTGTGATATCCGTCGGTGATGGTGACGCCGGAATTGATCACGGTCATCGAGCTTAAGTCGACGGTGGACAGCAGGCCGCAGGTAGTAGCCGCCGTGGGCTGGCCAGTGCAGGGCGAGGCGGGGACCGGCGTGCCGGCCAGATACATGGTCGAGCCGTTCACCAGGGCCACGCTGGCGGCGTCAACATTGACGGGTGGGCAAACTCCGTCGGGCAGACAGAGCGCCGGAGTCATCTCGAATTTCTGGACGCTTGCCTGCGAGCCGCCGCATTCCGCGCCGCAGTTCACGACGTAGGCAGTGCTGTCATCGCTGCTGAAAAACGCGGCGACTGGGTGGTCGAAGGGAAAGTTGAAACCCGGGACCGGGACGGCGGGACAAGAGGTAATCCCAATGTTGCTCGGCGTGATGACGAAAAGAAAGCTGGGAGTCGCGTCGCACGGCGCTCCGAGCGAAGCCAGAACATCGCTGAAGCCTAAAATTCGGTTGCCACTGTTGTTGATCGCAAGGTAGCGCAGCGCGGGGACGTCAACCTCTCCAGTGACGGTGTCGCTGCTGAGGGCGATGGCCTTCAGCAATCCGGGAGACTGGCCAATGACTTGCGCGGTCGGAACGGCTGTGTAAGCGGCGGAGCCATCGGGCGAAACGACGATGCTCTCGGTGGGCCCGGGCAATATCAGGTGGGTGGAGGCGGTCTCGGCGGCGTTGTTAACGAACGTCAGTTGGTTGTCGGAGAATCGGGTGCCGTTGCCGCTGAAGATCAGGCTCTGGGTTTTGTTGGGCGTTAACACGATCATTCCCGGAGTGCTGCCGGCGGAAATCGGCGCAGCGTTGGCGCGCATATCTTTTTGTGCGTCGAGCAGATAGGCAGCCGCGGAACCAGTCCCAGCCGAAACGCCATTGGTGATGAAGGCGCGGTACTTAAGGCCGCTGCCTCCCTGGCTGCTTGCCGGGGCGGAGTAGCCACAACTGAGCAACGTCAAAGTCGCGGGCAGCAGGGACAACAGCAGAATCAGGACTCTTCTCAAACCTGGAACTCCAACCTCATCAGCGGATAACCACTTGGATGCAAGAACTGGGATGCAAGAACTGGGATGCAAGAACAAGGATTATAGCAAGCAAAAGGACAATTGCGGGGGGACGAAGAACCACTTCTCCAGCAAATATCCTGAGTGGCGTGGCGGTTTTCGATTACGAAATTACAAATTCCTCTCAGGAGCTCCCAATCCAAATCCCCACCGCAAACACCAGCGCTCCTCCGACCACCACCTGAAACGCTGCCGACAGCAACGGAGTGTCCATGTATCGATTACGAATCCAGGCAATGGTTGCCAGTTCCATGGCCACCACAATCACGGCAGCGATAAACGCAACGTGAAAATCACGGACCAAAAAAGGTAGCGTATGGCCAATCCCGCCAGCAGCCGTCATCAATCCCGTCACGGCACCGCGCAACACCGGACGCCCCCGCCCGGTCATCGATCCATCATCCGAGAGCGCCTCGGCAAACGCCATCGAGATTCCCGCTCCAATGGACGCCGCCAGACCGACCAGCAGCGCGTCGTGGCTGCTCCTGGTGGCAAACGCCGCCGCGAACACCGGAGCCAGCGTCGATACCGAACCATCCATCAACCCCACCAGCCCGGGCTGCACAATCTGCAATACGAACATCCGCCGCTGGGCTTCGTCTTCCGTCTTCTTGATGGACTGGGGAATGCTCTCCTGCATGGCTCCCGCGGTGTTTTGGTGCTTGCGTTCCATCTCTTCCAGATCGCCAAGCAGTTTGCGGATGCCCGCATCGGTCACCTGCCCGATCGCCTTCTGATAAAACTGACGCGTCTCCATTTCCATCAGTTCCGCCTGCTTGCGGACGTCGGCGATCTTCAGGGGGCGGGTCAGCCAAAACGGTTTGCGGGGCGCGAAGCCCTTGACGTCATCGCGCCGGATCAATGGAATGTGCTCTCCAAAACGCGCCCGGTAGGTTTCGATCAGCATCGCGCGATGTTCCGATTCCTCGGCGCCCATGTCGTCGAACAGTTTGGCCGTCGCCGGATAGGTCTCGCGCAACCCTTCGGCGAAATCGGCGAACACACGCCCGTCTTCTTCTTCCAATGAGACAGCGAGCGCCAGAATCTCGCGCTCCGTCAAGTCCTTGAATTTGCGTGCCATGCCGACAAGTGTACCGATTCTAAGCACGGTTTCAAGTTTGGGTTTTGATACAGTCCCGGTTGTCCCACTCCTTTCGTTACATTCCT
>JAYUJG010000314.1:0-4053 GCA_043765355.1 Acidobacteriaceae bacterium
ATGGCCTTTTCATTGCCCGGAATGATGCGCGACGACAGAACTACCGTGTCGCCTTTTTCGATTTTTGCGTGCTTATGGTTATCGACCGCCGCGCGCGACAACGCCGACATTGGTTCGCCTTGTGTGCCGCTGATCAGGACGCAGACTTTCTCCGGAGCGAAGTTTTTCATTTCGCCAGGATGAATCAGCATCCCCTCGGGGATCTGGATGTAGCCAAGGTCTTCAGCAATCTCCGAAGAATTCTCCATCGACCGGCCGATGAAGCAAATTTTGCGGCCGTGCTCGCGCGCCATGTCGATGGTCAGCTTGATGCGGTGAATCGACGACGAGAAACACGAGATAAATAAACGTCGCTGGGTACGGGCGAATACTTCTTCAAATTTGCGATGCACGGCGCGTTCGCTCGGCGTGTAGCCCTTGCGCTCGACGTTCGTGGAATCCTGCAGGAGCGCCAGGACTCCCTCTTTGCCGTACTCAGCGAAACCGTGCAGATCGAATAGGCGATTGTCGGTTGGCGTAGGATCGACTTTGAAATCTCCGGTATGCAGCACGACGCCGAGCGGCGTGGTAATCGCGAGCGCAACACAATCGACGAGGCTATGCGTCACCTGCAGCGGATGAATCGTAAACGGCCCAACCTTGAAGCGTTCGCCCGGACGAATCTCGCGCAGGTCGGCGTTGTCGAGAAGTTGGTGTTCGTCGAGTTTGTCTTCGACGTAGGCCAGCGTGAACTCGGTGGCCCAGACCGGGACATTCAGTTCACTCAAAATCCAGGGCAGGCCGCCGATGTGGTCTTCGTGGCCATGGGTGAGGACAATGCCGCGCACATGCTTGCGATTTTCGAGCAGGTAAGAAATGTCGGGAACGACGATGTCGACACCGAGCAACTCGGCTTCGGGAAACATCAACCCGGCGTCGACCACGATAATGTCATCGCCATAGCGGATGGCCATGCAGTTCATACCGAACTCGCCCATCCCGCCTAGCGGAATAATGTGCAGTTTTCCAGTTTGCATTTGTTAAACAGATGCTAGCACAGGCGTGGTTCCGCGGAGAGAAAGTAGAGAAACAGTGGAGAGACGGGGAGGATCGGGGCGGCAGCGGACGGACTGATAGACTTGGCACTATAGAGATGGCGGACGAAGTCATCGCCGGGAAGCAAACGTGGATGCGGCGTCGGGTTGAGGGCGCAATTCGCGGCGGACTTACTCGCACCTACGACACGATCAAGGTCGATCCCGGACGCTTCCTGATGCAACTTCGAGTGGCGCATGGGTTGCCGCTCGGCACTTTTCAGGGCGTCTACACGCTTCCGGTAGAGCGCCTCGACGAGGTGGCGGAGTCGACCATTCGCGCCGCGATGAAGCTGGCCGCGGCGGAAGGCGCCGGGTTTGGTTTGGGCGGGCTCCTCACCATCTTGCCCGACCTCGGAATCCTTTCAGCGATCACGATGCGCACCATCCAGAAACTGAGCCTGATTTATGGTTTCGAGCTGAATACCGACGAAGAGATTGCCGACCTTTGGATTGCCGCCGCCAGCGCCGCCGGCGTCGACATCGGACGAGAATTGCTGGAAAAAGAGGTGGTCAATCGCTTTGTGCCGCGCGTGATCCAGCGCATCGCCGTCAAAATGGGGTCGGAGGTAGTGGAGAAATGGGCGGGACGCCTGATTCCAATTACCAGCTCGGCCATCGGATGCGCCCTGAATTATTACTTCGTGCGCGCCTGGGGCCGGCGCGCTCGCGAGCATTTCCGCGAGAAGCATTTGGAGGTGCGGCGCAGCGTTGCGGCGGAACAACTGCGCTTGCCCAGTTCATCCTCAACCCGGTTGCCATCGTGAGTTGATCGCCGCACCCACGGCGGCGCCCCCTCCTCTTAAGCCAGATGATCGAGGACCAGCGATTCAAAGCCCTCTACCCGTGCAAACCCCGGATCGTTGCTGATCAAACCGGTGGCCTCCGCATGTATGGCAGTCGCGGCTTGTAGGGCATCGGGTGTTCGCAGACGATGGACCGCGCGAATCTCGGCGGCTATGTCGGCGATTTCCAAAGTCGGGGCGATCCATTCCAAGTTTGGATAGCTAGCCAATAGGCCATAGAATTCGCGAACGCGTTGCTCGTCCGAATGGAGGTAGGGCTGTACCAGTACTTCTGTCATGGTGACGGTCGAAGTAACGCCGATGGACCCCGATCGCTCTAGCCACGAGAATATGGGGACAGTAAGGCTAAGGTACTTAGGGTAGGCTTCAATCTGATAGATGAAGATACTGGTGTCTATTGCAACGCGACGGTGGCGTCGGAGAAACGCGCGGAGCCGGTCTACTCCCAACTCTGACGTTCCTTGTCGAGGTAACCTTTCGGATAAGCAGCGCGACCCAATCCCCGAATCGCGGCCTCATACGACTTTGGCTTTTCCAGCATGAGCACCTTACCGCCGCGCACCAGGATAACAACCTTGTCCCCAGGCTTCAGCCCAAGTGCTTCGCGAGCCTCGCGGGGGATTACGATCTGGTTCTTCGAAGACATGGTTGCTTCCGCCATGCTTTACATTACAGCAGAAAGTAAAGTGCGCTGGCCTAACTCTATTTTGCCGTCCCCGCCGCGCTCAATTGGGCAGCAGGCCGTAAACGTCAATCTCAGTGCGGGTGCCGAAATACACCTTTCCGTTGGCCACCGTCGGCACCGTAAACTTCACTGCATTCGCGGCTGCGTCGCGGCCCTTGGCTGCCTGCGAGCTATTCCACAGTTCGGTAGCGAGGTTGGCGGCGTCGTAGGCGTGAAGGACGGCCGGGCCTTCACTGCAACAGGGCACGCCGTACTGGCTCGAATCAATCGCCCACACCACGCCGTTGCTTGCGCCCGGTGAAGACACCGATGGCGTCGGTCCCGGAAACGGGAAGCTGACAGCGGAACGCGAGGAGGCCACAGTGCTGAACAATCCGGTGCCGGGATTAAAGGTCCAGGCTGTCAGATTGTCTGACGTTCCCCCGAGATACAACGTGTTTTGCCAAAATGCCGGCGTCCCGAAGATGTTCGGTGTCGCCAGAAAACTTTGCAGGATGTTGGTGTCGCTGGTGGTGCAGACGGCGCAGTAGTTGCCCATGGCATCGCGATCAAGCAAGTAAATCTTGCCTTCCTTTCCGCCAGCAACCAGCAGATGGGGCACCCCCAAAGCCTGATCGGGCAGAACGACGACGCCGCTGGAACCAAGATCGAGGTCCACTGCTTCCAAGTTGGCTTGATTGAAGGGTGTAAACCAGTCGTTCAAAGCAAGGCTCACGGTCCCAAGCTTCAACACACTGTCCCCAAAATCGTTGTTCGGCTTCGAACCCGAGTTTCCGTCAAAGGTGCCGTTACCCGTGGAGAAATAAAGACTCCCGGAAGCATCCACTGCGGGAGCGCCGCCTGCCATCCAGACGCCACTACGAGAACCGTTGGGGTCCGTATTGAATACGGTCACTTGCGTCAAACTGGAGGCATCGTAGCCCATGATCCAGCCGTGGTAAGGATCGCGGTCTTCGTGCGACGCCCAGGCGAGATACACCACGCCATTCGACAAAGTCGCCGCGCTGCGCTGGCCCGCGGTCTGAGGATTGAAGTCCAGGACGCCGCCCATCGAACCATCTCCATTCCCCGGGACGGAGGCGGCAATATCCACGGGCCCGGAAAAGTTCTCGTTGCCAGTGAACAAATCGAGGGCGTGCAGCCTCTGATGAAAAGTACCAGCGGGTCCCTCGGACTTGCTCACGATGTAGAGAGTGTTCGAGGCGGGATCGATCACCGGTGTGCCGGTAACACCGATTTCCGGCTGGATATCCTGATATCCATTGCCCACATCGCCCGTTGGCACGGGGTATTCGCCGGCCGTTCCGCCGTGGGCGGCGTCGATCAAATTCGCGTGCCATAGTTGCTGACAAGGATTGGCATCCGCGTCAAAGGCGTAAGCACTGTCGTGCTGTGTGGCCACGAAGAGCACGTTGCGGACTTGGCCGCCCAGACTCACGCCTGGAACCCAGAGCGGTTGTGTGTACGCCGTGCCATCGACCGTACACGA
>JAYUJG010000315.1:0-14709 GCA_043765355.1 Acidobacteriaceae bacterium
AGGATCGCAGACGGCTGGGCCGGCCGTGGCGTTTGGCGGGGGGAGGCATGAGACGCTTGTCGTCCCATGCAGGGGTGGGGGCAGCGCCCGGATGTTCAGGCGAGCGCAGTTCCGCCGACTCCTTTTCTGGCTGCGCAGTTGTGGCGATCTTGTTCAAATCTGTCTGTCCGCTAAAAATTCGCGGGCGAGGTCGCCCGCGCCATTCAGGCGCGTTCTTTTCTCAACTTAGATGCGCGCGCCTAGCTTTCGCATCGCTTCTCCGACCATGTAAATCGACCCGGTAACCACGATCAAGCCGCGCGGCGAGGCGACCATTCGCGCCCGATCGAGGGCCGACGCGACATCTTCAGCGTCTTCGACATCGATATCGGCCATCACACGCGCTGCAGCCTGCCGAATCTCGGGTGGGCTGGCGGAACGCGGGTTGTTGGCGTGAGTCAAGATTACATGGGCGGCGACGGGGAACAGAATCTCTGTCACCTCACGCACCGCCTTGTCGCGCATGACGCCGAAGACCAGAGTGATCTCGCGGGCGTCGCCGTAAGCGGCCGAGAGTGTGGACCGCAGGGCCCAGGCTCCGGCGGGATTGTGGGCGATGTCGAGAACATACTCGGGAGTTTCGGACGTTGCCGGGATCAGCTGGAAACGACCGGGCCAGCGGGTGTCGCGGATGCCTTGAGCGATTGTCCGCGGGGTGATTTGGGTGAGACCCTGGAGGTGGAGTTCGACGGCTGCGGCGATGGCGAGAGCGATGTTGCGCAACTGATGGCGTCCGACGAGCGGGGAGTCGACGAGGATTCTTTGGCCCATTACATCGAGCGGATAACGATTGCGGATGCCCGGGATCGCGCCGGGGTTAGCGTTATCGGCAATGTGATTGCTCAAGCTGTTGGCGCTTCCGGGCGAAACTGGGGGCACGTAGGGGACGGCATTGACGGCGCTTGCGCCGGCGTCAAGAATCGCGTTTCCGATTACGTCGTTGGCTTCCGGCAATTGCGGCAGAGTCACGACAACGCCGGCGGGGCGGATGATGCCGGCTTTTTCGCGAGCAATTTTGGAGATGGTTTCGCCGAGATAATTCTGATGATCGAGCGAAATGTCGGTAATGATGCTGAGGAGTGGCGCGACGACGTTGGTGGCGTCGAGGCGTCCGCCCATGCCGACTTCGAGCACCACCAAATCGGGCTGGCTGCGGGCGAAATACTCGAAGGCCATGGCGGTGAGCATCTCAAAAAAACTGGGATGCCATGGGAGATCGCCTTCCTGAACGAGGCGTTCGGCGGTGCGACCGACTACGTCATGGAGCATGGCAAAATCGTCGTCGCCGATGGGCTGGCCGTTGAGGCGAATGCGCTCGTTGATCTGTACGAGATGTGGGGAAGTGTAGAGACCGGTTTTTAGTGCGGATGCTTGCAGGATCGATGCCAGAGTGGCGGAGGTCGAACCCTTGCCGTTGGTGCCGGCGACGAGGACGGATGGAAAGCGCTTCTCGGGATTTCCGAGCGCTGCCAGCAGGACGCGCATGTGCGCCAGGTCGAACTTGTGCGATGGCGTTTGGGCCAGCTCGTGGCCCAAGGAGTACATTTGCGCGACTGCGGTTTCGTAGGACATTGGTTGGTGAACCGTCGTTGGTCGTTGGTCGTTGGATACGACGACCGGTTCAGGGTAGCAAGTTCGGCGATGAGGTTCGAACATCTCTCATTGGAAGGAGCCTGTCAGCGGTCAAAGTGCGTCCACGACCGTTGGGCAGGGAGGTTGTTGGTGGTGGGGATTTGGCTAGAGGGTGTTTCATTTAATGCCCTTAGCTTGGAAAGCGCATCCGTCGGGGGCTAAGCGCCGACCTATTGTCAACGAGTGACGGCACGATTGAACTCGTGCCCTTCCCGCTTGTGGGAAATTTTTTGAGTTTTTCCGCAGCCTGTGAAGCTGTGCCCTACCCAAAAGCGATTTATGAAAGCAGTTCTAGTGAGAAACGGGGCGGAGCGCCGTCACCCTACAACCCCGTTGCAGGGCCGAGCTGCGCATGGGTTGGACGGGCGAGGACGCTCCCTACGGGAAGCTCTACGCTGCCTGGACCATGAAGTCGAGGGCGCGCGCGATGTAGTTTTTCATATCCTTGCGGGGGACGACGGCGTCGAGCATGCCGTGTTCGAGCAAAAATTCGGAGCGCTGAAAACCTGGGGGGAGGTTTTGGCGGATGGTTTGCTCGATCACGCGTGGGCCGGCGAAACCGATGAGGGCGCCGGGTTCGGCGATGTTGAGATCGCCGAGCATGGCGAACGAGGCGGTGACGCCGCCGGTGGTGGGATCGGTTAAGACGGAAATGTAGGGGACGCGGGCGGCGTCGAGCCGGGCGAGCGCGGCGGAAATTTTTGCGAGCTGCATGAGGCTGATGACGCCTTCCATCATGCGGGCTCCGCCCGAGGCGGAAACGATGACGATCGGGGTGCGGGTTGCGATGGCCTTCTCAATGGCGCGAGTGATGGCCTCGCCGACCACTGCGCCCATGCTGCCGCCGATGAAGGAGTATTCCATCGCGCTCACGATTACGGGGCGTCCGTTGAGCTTGCCGCTGGCGTTGAGGATGGCGTCTTTCAGCCCGGTATCGGCCTTAGCCTGCTTCAGGCGCGAGGAGTAGGCTTTCAAGTCGACAAACTTCAGCGGATCGGTGGAAACGAAATTGCTGTCGAAGACCTCGTATTGATTGTCGTCGAGAAACTGGGCCAGCCGGGAACGCGCGTCGATGCGAAAGTGTTTGTCGCATTTGGGGCAGACGTTGAGATTGTCTTCGAGATCTTTCTTCCAGATAATCTGCCGGCACCCGTCACACTTCACCCACAAACCTTCGGTGCGAACGATTTTCTCGCCCGAAGTATCGATCTCGCCGGATTGTCGTTTGAACCAAGTCATAATGGAATTTGTAATTTGGTAATTTTTAATTTTGTAATTTAGAAACCGGACGCCAACTGAAGAGGGGTCAAAATTACCAAATCAGTATTCGATTCCTCTCTGTGCCATCACGCCTTTTTCGTAGGCGTGTTTTACCTGGCGCATTTCGGTTACGGTGTCGGCGATTTCCACGATTGCGGGATGCGCGCTTCTTCCGGTCAGGATGACGTGGACCATCTCCGGCTTGTTTTTTAGCGAGGCGGCTACGGCTGCGGGGTCTAGCATACCGTAACTGATGGCGTAATTGATCTCGTCGAGCACGACCAGATCATACTCGCCGGATTGGATCGCCTTTTCGGCTTCGGCCCAGGCCAGTTCGACCATGCGGACATCTTCGGGGTCGGGCTTTTCAGCGCCGACTTTTACGAAGCCGCGGCCCATCTGCTTGAGGATGAACTTGTCGCCGAAAGATTTGACGGCGTCGAGTTCACCGTAGTGCCAGGAGCCCTTTAGAAATTGCAGCATCAGGACGCGCATACCCTGGCCAACGGCACGGAGCGCCGTTCCCATGGCGGCTGTGGTCTTGCCTTTGCCGGGGCCGGTATTCACGATGATGAGACCACGGCGCAGGTCGGACATAGGGCAGAATTTTCTATTGTACGCGGGGGGGGAGGGCATTGCCAGAGTGGGGGTGCGCATTGGCGAGTTTGGAAACGGGGCGACGGTGGCAGGAGTAAAGGCTGCGGAAAAACTGGTTTCCGAGTGTAGAGCCCAACCTTAGCGGCAAAAGCCGGAGTCAAAATGAGGCCTTTATCGCAGCGGTGAACCGCTGCGCCACCCAAAAACAGGCGCAACGATGAGTTTTTCCGCAGAGACGCGCCCGGGACAGGCGGCGGGACGCCAGCGCCAGGGCAGAGCGGGGCATGCCCGCGAAGCGGAGTGTACGCGCTACAATCGAAGTGTCCACATGGAAGCCTGCCGCATCAGAAATTTTGCGATTATTGCGCATATTGACCACGGAAAATCCACGCTTGCCGACCGGCTGCTGGAGCTGACCGGGTCGCTTGCGATGCGGGAAATGCAGGAGCAGGTGCTGGACTCGATGGATCTGGAGCGCGAGCGGGGCATTACGATCAAGGCCCATGCGGTGCGGATGGTCTATCCGGCGAAGGATGGGCAGACGTATCAGCTGAACCTGATCGATACGCCGGGGCATGTAGATTTTTCCTACGAAGTGTCGCGGTCGCTGGCGGCTTGCGAAGGGGCGCTGCTGGTGGTGGACGCGTCGCAGGGAGTGGAAGCGCAGACGCTGGCAAACGCTTACCTGGCAATCAATCACGGCCTGGAAATTATTCCGGTGATCAACAAGATCGACTTACAGAGCGCGGACATTCCGCGCACGAAGGAGATGATTGAGAGCGCGGTGGGGCTCGATGCGTCGGACGCGCTGCTGATCAGCGCGAAGACCGGCCTTGGGGTACCGGATGTTCTGGAAGCGATTGTGAAGCGGGTTCCGCCGCCGAAAGGCTCGCCGGACCGGCATCTTCAGGCGCTGCTGTTTGATTCGTGGTTCGATCCGTATCGCGGAGTGGTGGTGCTGGCGCGAGTGTTTGAGGGAACGCTGCGCAAGGGGCAGAAGATACGGCTCTGGTCGAGCGGGCAGGTTTTTCAGGTGGAAGCGCTGGGCGTGCTTACGCCGAAACCGGTGGTGGTGGATGAATTGGTGGCGGGCGAAGTTGGATTTGTGATCGCGAATATCAAGGACGTGGCCAATACGAAGATTGGCGACACGATCACCGACGACGACCGGCCGGCGATCCAGGCGTTGCCGGGATTCGAAGAAATCAAGCCCATGGTTTTTGCAGGCCTATACACGGTGGACGCGCACGAACACACGCAATTGCGGGAGGCGCTGGAAAAACTGAAGCTGAACGATTCGTCGTTTTTTTTCGAGCCGGAGAGTTCGGTGGCGCTCGGATTCGGCTTCCGGTGCGGCTTTCTGGGGCTGCTGCACATGGAGATCATCCAGGAGCGGCTGGAGCGGGAATACAATCTCGACCTGATCACGACGGCGCCGGGCGTCCGCTACCAGATCACGAAGACGGACGGTGAAAGGATCGAGGTGGACAATCCTTCGCGTTGGCCCGATGTGAGCGAGATCGCGAAGGTGGAAGAGCCGGTGATTCTGGCGGTGATTCTGACCAATGAAGAATATGTTGGGGGGATTCTGAAGCTGGTCGAGGAGAAGCGGGGCAAGCAGAAAAGTTTTGAATACGTGAGCTCGTCGCGGGTGATGTTGCAGTATGAATTGCCGCTGAACGAAATCGTGCTAGATTTTTACGACCGGCTGAAATCGGTGTCACGGGGATATGCGTCGCTTGACTATCATTTGTCCGGAAATTGGACGTCGCCGATGTCGAAACTGGACATCATGGTGGCGGGCGAGCCGGTGGATGCGCTGTCGACCATCATTCACCGCGACTTTGCTTATGACCGTGGGCGGTTGTTGGCGGCGAAGATGAAAGAGTTGATTCCGCGGCAGATGTTCGAGGTTGCGATTCAGGCGGCGATCGGAGCCAAGATTATTGCTCGTGAAACGGTGCCGGCGATCCGCAAGAACGTGATTGCCAAGTGTTACGGCGGCGACATTTCGCGCAAACGCAAGCTGCTGGAAAAACAGAAAGAAGGCAAGAAGCGGATGAAACGGATCGGGCGCGTGGATATTCCGCAGGAAGCGTTTTTGGCGGTGCTGAAGGTGGGCGAGGGGAGCAACTAGGCCGGGCCGGATTGCTGTCCAGCGAAGAGCCGGAATGACCGGCAGGAGACAAGGCTCCGGCTCAGCGGTGTTTGCCTGCAAGCAAACGGGCGAAGTTCCGCGGGAGACAGCAGATCGAGACTAAGCGGACAACAAATCATCCGTGCAGACGACCGATCAAGCAGCATTCGCTGCGAGTCGTGCGGTGAATTAAGATGTTGTTCATTATTCGCAGCGAGTCCAACCACGACAGCTCAAGCGGGGCCGATCCTGGTCTCTGCCGGACGTGCCACCACGTGCGCCGGATCGAGTCCGACCGGGGATCGATTTTCTTTCAGTGCAAGCTGTCGTTTGAAGACACGCGGTTCATGAAGTATCCGCGTTTGCCAGTGGTGGTCTGCGCTGGATATCGGGGGGAAGCGGCCAAGCCAGAGGGCGGGGGCGGGTAGCAGCGCATGGGCGGGCGCAGCCTCTTTGCCAGTGACGCGGATCGACCCTATAATTGAGAATTGGCACGAGTCTTCGGCGCAGATTCACGGCTGCCGGCCGCACATCGGGCTCGTGATCTCAAAGAATCACTCGCTAAACAGCGGTGAAAGCGTTAAGGAGACCTTCATGTCCGCACCCAGCCGTCGTCCAGAAATTCGCCGTCGCCGCACACGCGCGGAAAAAATCACCAAGCTCCGCAAGCGCCTGGTGGCGGCTTCCGCTTCCAGCGACAAAGAGCGCTTCATCGCGAAGCTACATCGCGTCGGGCTGGTTTCTCCGGGCAATCCGCTGGTGAAGAGCGAGTAACCGAGCCGCTTAGAATTCCACGGTCACGAAATTCGCGGTGTTTTTCCCGACGTTTGTCAGGGTGTGGGTGTAGCCTCCGGGAACCCACTTGATGTCGCCAGCGCTGAGCTTTCCGGGCATCGGCGCCTTCCCGTCCACGTCGCTGCGGAGATCGAGATCGGTCACTGCGATCAATAGATGCGGGGCGTCGTGATGGTGGCTGGGAACGACCGCTCCGGGGTCGAGATGGACGGCGGAGACGCGCACGCCATCTTTGACGGAAAGAATTTTGCTGTGCCCTCCCGGGAAAACTTTCTCTCTGCTTTCGTCCGGCCAAGGCGTCGGGGTCTGGCGCAATTTTTCATCCTGCATCAATTCAATGGTCACGTTGCGAAATGGCTGGTCGGATAAATTTTTTGCGGCGTGGGCGAAATTGCCCGGGACGAAGCTGGCGTCGCCGTCGCTGAGGGCGATGTCCACGGGCTGCTTGCCTTCGACCAGGTTCGAGACATGGGCGTCGCCGAGAGTAACGAACAGGTAATCGTGGCGATGGCGATGGATGAGCGTGAGCGCGTGGGGTGCGACTTCGACTTTGAAGACGCGAACGGATTTGTTTTCAAGAGCGAGGTGATGGGAGGGTTCGGCGGTGATCTCGACTTCAGTGGTTGTCTGGGCGGCGAGGAGAGGGATCAGCAGAAAGAGAAACAGAGTGCGTTTCATGGACCGGGATTGTAGCACCGGCAACCATGCACAGGGAGTTCACGTGGCATAGACAATCCTTCCGCCGACGATCGTGGCGACTACTTTGCCGGTCAGTTGCCATCCGTCGAAGGGAGTGTTCTTCGATTTCGAAAGCGACTTGGCGGCGTCGAAGGTCCATTTTTTTCTGGGGTCAAAAATAGTAACGTCGGCGGCGGATCCGCGAGGGAGCGATCCGCGAAGCAAAGACTCGCGGCCGCGAAGATCGAAACAGCGGGCTGGACCGGAAGTAAAGAGTTCCACAATGCGGGAGAGCGGGATGTGTTTTTCGCGATGGAGTTTGGTGATGGAAAGCGCGAGCGCTGTTTCAAGGCCGGTGATGCCGAAGGCGGCGCGCTCGAATTCCATCTGTTTTTCGTGGGCAGCGTGGGGAGCGTGATCGGTGGCGATGGCGTCAACGGTGCCATCGGCGAGCGCGACCAGCATGGCTTGGAGATCGGAAGCGGAGCGCAGCGGCGGATTCATTTTGTAATTGCTGTCGTAGTCGGGCATGTCTTCGTCGGTGAGCACGAAATGATGCGGGGTCACTTCAAATGTGACGCGGGCTTTGGCGCGTTTGGCGCGGCGGACGCTCTTGAGCGCGTCGGCGGTCGAAAGATGAGCAACGTGCAGACGAGCATTGGGAATCTGGATGGCAAGCTGGACGTCACGTTCGACGATGGAGGCCTCGGCGGCGGCGGTCATGCCGCGGAGGCCGAGACGGAACGAGCGAGCGCCGGCGTGCATGGAGCAATTTTCGGTGAGGCGGGTGTCTTCGGCATGTTGCACGACGGGGAAATTGAGTTCGCCGGCAAGCAGCAGGGCGTCGCGCATGATGCGGTCGTCGAGAATGGGCTTGCCATCGTCGGTGACGGCAACGGCTCCGGCGGAAAGGAGTGCTCGGAAATCGGTGAGGGAGGTGCCTTTGCTGGCGCGGGTTGCGGCGGCGATGGCAAAAACATTGACGACCGCGGCGCGTTCGGGTTGACGGAGCCATTCGATCCACTCGACCGAATCGACAACGGGTACGGTGTTCGGCATGGTGCAGACGGAAGTAAAGCCGCCGGCGGCGGCGGCGGCGGTGCCGGTAGCGATCGTCTCTTTGTGGGTTTGGCCCGGCTCACGCAGGTGTACGTGGAGATCGATAAAGCCGGGAGCGACGACGAGTCGGCGAGCGTCGAATGTTTCGTCGGCGGAGCCTTTGACCTTGTTGGGAGGGGCGACTTCGGCAACGCGGCCATCTTTTAACAGCACATCCATGGGCGCGTCAATGCGAGCCGCCGGGTCGATGAGGTGGCCGCCCTTGATCAGCAAACTGGTTCTGGATTTCGCCGCGTTCATCGCATCTTGCCCATCGCGCGCGCCAGAATGGCCATGCGCGTCGGCACACCGTTGTGAACTTCTTCCAAAATGCGAGCTTGCGGGCCGTCGGCGACTTCGCTGGTGAGTTCGAGGCCGCGAATGATGGGTCCGGGATGCATCACGATGGCGTCTTTTTTCGCCAGCTTCAATCTCGCGGAGTTCATCTGATAGCGGGCAATGTATTCGGGCAGATCGATTCTCAAACCGGCGAGGCGTTCTTTTTGGACGCGCAGCAACATGACGACGTCGGTGCCGCGCAAGGCGTCTTCCATGTGGCGGGTGCCGCGGATGCCGGGGGCGAGCGTGATGGCAATGTCGGGCACAAGTTCCGGCGGGCCGCAAAGAATGATCCTGGCTCCGAATTTGCTCAACAAATGGCAGGCCGACCGCGCCACGCGGCTGTGAAAGATGTCGCCGACAATGGCGACCTGCAAGCCTTTCAAAGTTTTCTTGTTGCGCAAAATCGTGTAGGCATCGAGGAGGGCCTGAGAAGGATGCTCGTGGAGGCCGTCTCCCGCGTTGATGACGGGAACGTCGAGGTGCTGGGCCATTACGAAGGGGGCGCCGGCGTGAGGATGGCGGATGACGATGACGTCGGCGCCGACGGCACGCACCGTGTATCCGGTGTCGAGCAGGGATTCGCCCTTTTCGATACTCGAGCCGGCGGACTGAATCAGGACAGTATGCGCGCCTAAAGATTTGGCGGCGATTTCAAACGAACAGCGGGTGCGGGTGGAAGCCTCGTAAAAAAGGAGGAGGACGCGCTTGCCCTTGAGCAGAGGGCGGGGCTTGTCCGGATTCATGCGCCGGGCAAACTTCAGAAGTTTCAGGATCTCGGCTGCTTCGAGATGCTCGATGGCAAGCAGCGAACCGCGGGCTGGATTCATAATTGTCGAACACTTTCAAATTGAGCCGATACCCTGGCGTGACGCTCGGGATGACAACGAATGGAAAGTGTGGCCCTACAGCCTTTCCATGAGGAGGACTTTCTCCGCGTCATCGACCTCGCGAAGTTTGACCTCGATCATCTGATTTTCGGTGGTCTGCACGGTTCGTCCAATGAAAGCGGCCTCGATTGGCAACTCGCGGTGCCCGCGGTCGATGAGCACGCACAACTGCAATTTGTTCGGACGACCGGCGCGAAACAGGGCGTCCATCGCGGCGCGAGCTGTGCGTCCGGTATAGAGCACGTCATCCACGAGCACGACGGATTTGCCTTCGATGGGAATTTCCATTTCGGTTTTCTGCACGACGGGTCTGGAATCGAGGGTGCGATGGTCCAGAGAATTGGCGAGAGAAAGGTCGTCGCGATACAGGGTAATGTCGAGCGTGCCGAGAAGCACGGGTTTTTTTTCGATGCGCTGGATGATTTTTGCCAGGCGCTCGGCCAAGGGAACTCCGCGACGGCGAATGCCGACCAGGGCGAGGTCCTGGACGCCGTTGTTTTTTTCGAGAATCTCATGCGCCAGCCGGATCAAGGTGCGTTCGATCTCGGAGGCCGACATGAGCTGCGCTTTCTGATGAATCTCGATGGGGCGGCCTGCGAGGCGTGAATTCATAAACGCCGAATCATACGCGTGCGGAAAGATGAGAGCAAGGAGGAGGTGTGAATTGCGTGGATGGCGGGGGGGACTAGTCGGGAGGCTTGCTTGGGCGCAGGAACAGCGAACCGAGGGCTCCCCCGAGGGAAGCGAGGACCAGAGTGATCATCATTCCAAAAAACAAGGTAATCGCCAGGCCGGCCGGCGTAAACAGGTTGTGGATACTGGCCTGGACGTCGGGATCGGCGACGTTGAGTCCGATGCGCTGGGCTATTTTCATGAAGTCATCGGTGCTGGCCAGCAGGGCGTGAAAAACAAAAATTCTGAGGGTGATAAACAGGGAGTTGATGGCGAAGGCGACGATTCCGGCAGCGCCACCGAGACGCGATGCGAGAGCAGCCGGAAGGGTGGAGCCATTTTCGCGGCGGTAGAAGTAGACTGCCAACGCGCCAGTCAGGACGATGCCGAGAAAAGGGATGATGCCGACGAAAACACCGAGCGCTCCGGCTTTAAGCACGGCGCGAACGGCTGCGCGCCGGTCCATGGTATTTCCGGACATGGTGCCGGTACGATTGGTGTAGCCGATGTGAAAAGGGTCGGGCGAAGGTTCGTCGGACGGGGGATGCAAGGGCGCTGGGAATTCCGGGTCCGGAAGGGCAATCTGCACGGTGATTTGAGGAGCGCGGCATTGTGGACAAAACGGCCGGCCATCTTCGACCGTAGTTCCACATTGTTGGCAAGGGTGATCCACTTCATTGAAGCTAGCGCACAACGAACGCGAGAGCAAGGCAGAGGGCAGCGGATCATGCGGTGATCGGACCGGACGTCTGTTTTCGGACCTGACGACTGGTTAGGGAACGTCTGATTAAGTTCGCGGCAGGTGCGACGGTGCGGTTAGGGAAGTGCCCCACAGCGGCTAAAGGCGCATGGGTGGCTGGTTCTAACGGCATGGCTAAAGCCATGGCGTTTCAAAGCGATTGGGAGCGGACTTAATCAGAGTCTGGTTAGATCGCAGTATCCGAGCCGGTGTGCATGCGAACATAGACGAGGGCGAAGCGGCTTCCGTGGGGATTTGGCTTCACGGAAACTACATGCTGGTTGCCCTCGGTACCGACCTTCAACTCGACCGAGTCTCCGCGCTCTTCACTGTTGCAGGAGACGGGCTTGTTGGCGTCGTTTTCCTTGTTCGTGTCACCCGCTGACTTATTGATGTGAGCGCCGCCACCCCATGCCCCCTTGCACTGGATCGGCCTGCCATATTTCTGCAGCTCTTTTCCGTAGTAGGCGACGATCTTGTCGGTACTATCGTCGGACGTGAACTCGGCGGCCACGACTTTCAAAGAAAATCCGGGCAGCGAAAGGTTTACGTTGGCGCTCTTGTTGTCGTCGGTGTCGTCTTTTGGAGCAGGCTTGGCGCCGGGATAGAGTGACAGGCCGGCGTCGTGAAGATCCGCTTGCTCGCTGACGTGCAGGTCGCCCATGGGAGACTTGATGTCGACATGGGCCTCGCCGTCCTTACTGTTGTGCTTGTCGCTGGCATTGATGCTGCAGGCGGAAAGGAGAAGAAGGGCGGGAAAAAGCGCGCCCAGCGAGAGGGTTGCGATCAGGTTGCGGCGGCCCAGGCTACGGCCGGAGGTTGGCTGGGGGAACAAGCTGTGGAAGGCGTTCGGGTGGAACATTTTGAGGTTGGTCATCTTGCGGTGGAGCATTTTGAGGTTGAGCATTTTGAGGTTGAGCAAGCGCTGGTTGAACACCATAGAAGCCTCCTGAGATGGGTTGGGCGGGGCGTTCGAGGCCTTCGCCCGTTAACGCGACGCCTGGAATGGAGACCGGCAGATGGCCGCCGATGGAAATTTCTCCGAAGATTGCCTTGACGGCCGCGGTTTCCGAAACGGTGGCGTTCGAAAACGCGCAGACATAGTTTTCAATCGCCGGGAAATCCTGGATCACATAGGGATTGCCCATGGCAAGAACGACGGAGCGCTCGGCGGCGCTGTCGAGGATGGTCGTCAGCAAAGACCCGGTAGCGGGATCCATGGCAACGGTGTTGGTCAGACTGCCGCGCGCGCCGCGCAAGGCTTTGCCCGCGGTGGGGATCACATACACGGCGGCGATCACATGTTCCGCCGCTTCCACAGCCTCGACAACCGAAGGCTTCATTCCGGCCGCGGAACGGGGGTCGACATAGATCACCCGAGCGTCGGGCACGCGAGATAGAATTTGGCGTTCCAGCATACGTCCAGAATCGGTGCGCAGGTCGTCGGAAAGAATCACCAATACGAGACGGTTGCCCACCTCTGTCAAGGATTGATACGGAAGGGCGGCCTCTGGAGTTCCAACCGAAGTTGCCAAAGAAGCAGCGGAAGACTGCAGCGGGAGGACTTTGCCGTTGTCGCGGACCAGGGTAATCGCTTCGTCGGCCATGCGCTGCCCGGCGGCCACATTTTCCGGCTTGGCAATCTGGATGGTGAGTTGTCTGAGATCGGCGAGCCGCGCCTTGTTTAAGCCGACAGAAGCCTTTAGTTCGAGGATCTTACGGACCGAATAATCGAGCCGCTCGCGGCTAATTTCGCCGCTGCGCACGGCTTGCAGCATGGAACGGAAGCTGGCGTCGAGATTCGCCGGAATGATTAGCATGTCATTGCCCGCTTTGAAGGATTCGACCGCGGCCCGGCCGATATCCTTCGCGTAGATGTGGGTCAACCCCGCCATATCGAGCGCGTCGGTGACCACGATTCCTTTGAATCCCATGTCTTCTTTGAGCAGTCCGGTAACGATCGACTTTGAGGTTGTGGCGACGCGGTTTGGTTCGTTGTCGAGCGCGGGCACGGTAACGTGCGCCACCATGACGGCATCCACTCCCATCGCGATCGCGCGCTTGAAGGGGGGCAGTTCGACCGATTCCAGCCGGGCCCGGTCGCCGGTAACTTGAGCGACTCCGAGGTGAGAGTCGGTGGCGGTATCTCCGTGGCCGGGGAAATGCTTGGCGGTGACGAGCATGCCGCCGGCATGAGCGCCTTTGATATAGGCAGCGACAAAATCGCCGACCTGGGTGGGATCTCCGCCAAACGAGCGGGTGTTGATGATGGGGTTCGCGGGATTGGAATTGACGTCGGCGTCGGGGAAGAAATTCCAGTGCACTCCGACGGCTCTTGCCTCAAGGGCAGTGATGCGGCCAAAGGCTTCGGCGTCTTCCAATTTTCCGGTTGCGCCAAAAGCCATGGCGTGAGGGAAGACCGTGGTTCCGTTCAAGCGCATGGAAACGCCGCGCTCGAAGTCGGCCGAGACGATGAGGGGGAGCTTGGACGATTTTTGCAGGCGATTGAGCAGTTCGGCAGCGACGTAGGGAGAGCTTTTGAGCAGAACGGGACCGTCCACGGGAACGCTCATGACCAGAGAACCGACGCGATATTTGCGGACGTTGTCGCGCAGCTGGACGTAGATGGGATCGGCGTCGTTGAAAAATTGGACTCTGACCCAGATGGCGAAGAGCTGGCCGACTTTGTCTTCGGGCGACATCTTGCGCAAGGTCTTGTCGGCCCACTTGTGTCCGGCGCGATCGAGATGGATTGGGCCGGGCTGGAGAAAGCGGTCTCGGGTCCGGTCGCTGCCTTTGGCGCTGGCTCTATCTCTATCTCTATTTTTGGCAAGACCAAGCGGCGCAGCGAAGAGCAGCGCGATCAAGAGAAGATTTCGGAGCATGCTGATGACAATAACAAAGAATGGGAGGGAGCGTCCTGTGAACGATCGTCTCACTAGAGGCGCGGTGCCCAATACTCTGGTCGCCTGCTTCCGTGCGCCACAGCCCAGATGGTGATCGCGGTTGCGTGTTCCGAATAGATAATCGCAAACGGGAATCGCCACAGTAAAAACCGTCTGGTATTGTTCTTTCCGGTTGGCCAGCGTTCGTGGGCCTCACGAACTAGAGGTCCGCGGCACGACGTAGTTCTTCAATAAAATCGAGCGGCAGCTTCGGGTTGCGCTTCTCATACCATCTGACCGCAGTCTCCACATCCGCAACAGCGCCTTGGTGGTATTCAACACGTTTAGCGCCCATTACTGGCGCTCATTCACCATAGCAAGGAGTTCGCGATGCAGTTCTTCCCAAGGCACGGTCACCGCTCTGCCCGCTTTAAGATCTGCGATTCGGCGGGCAACTTCGTTGTCCCAAGCCTCTCGTGCGGACGGGTCCGCAGGCGCAAGGCTGTCGAGCAAGGTGTTGGCCAGTGCAGCCCGTTCGTCGACGGGCAGTTCGAGGGCTCATTTCAGAAGATCGGAAACCTCTGGACTCATGGCCCTATTCTACTCCTCGCTGAAATGCACCCGTCGGGGTCATGATGTGTTCGGCCGCAAGGTCCAGGCGCCGCAACGGTGCCCGTCGGTTCCGAATCTATTTCCTTCTCAAATCTCGCCATCGACCATCGCCAGGCTTTCCGATTGAACGCTTGGATCGTCGCCCACCCCCGCCAGCCAGTGCACGTCGGGCTCGGCGCGGAACCAGGTGATCTGGCGCTTGGCATAGTTGCGATGTGCCTGTTGGGCGGCGGCTAGCGCGGATTTGAGGTCCATTTCGCCGCGCAAGAATTGCATTGCCTGTTTGTATCCCAGCGAAGCGAGGGGGCGCGCCTTTTCGCCGTATTTTGCGAGAAG
>JAYUJG010000316.1:0-10359 GCA_043765355.1 Acidobacteriaceae bacterium
TCTCGGTCGCAACCTATGGCCTCGGACTCGGCCTCATCATCCCTACGGACAGTCTGCTCATCGCGGAGATCAGTAAAAGCTCGGAGCCCAGTTCCAGCACTAGCGCGGTAAGCCTGCTGAATTTTTTCTGGGGCGTGGGCGCCGTGCTTTGCTCGCTCATGGTGGCTTGGACGGCGGCGCACAAGTTACTTCCTTTCTTCCTCGGATCGGTCGCCGCGTTCCTTGTCTTGCTGGCGTTCGCCATTCGCAACCTGCCTTTTCCGGCGGCCGCGACCGAGTCTGAGAAATCGTCGGCTTCGTCTTTAGTGCGCGAACTGGCGAAGAGTCCGGCGATCTGGCTTTTCGCGGCTGTCTTTTTTCTATATCCGGGAGCGGAAACAGCGGTCGGCGGATGGATCGGATCCTACGTCTCGCGACTCGGAGAGCGGGGCGCGGCCATCGCTTCGATGATGCCCGCGTTTTTCTGGTCGGCGCTGACCGTGGGCCGCGCGTTGGGGACCGCTTTCCTGCGCCACTTTTCGGAACGCCGCGTTTTGCGCCTGAGCTTTGCCACATCGACCGCCGGTATCGCGCTGATGCTGTGGGCTCCGGCGCTGACCGGAGTAATCGTCGGCGCGCTGATCACGGGACTGAGTTACTCGACCATCTATCCGATCACCATCGCCCGCCTGTCGCAACGCTTCGGCGTTAACGCGCGCAAGATTGGCGCACTCATGTTCTCACTCGCCTCGCTTGGACCGGCCCTCATGCCCTGGATGGTCGGCATCATCTCGCATTCGACCGGGAGTCTACGCGCCGGACTGGTGTTGCCGCTGGCCGCGACGGTGGTTCTGTTGGTCATCCATCTCTTCGAGTGGTGAGCTTGTGGGCCTATTTCAGCCGTACCACTCAGTGCCCCCAACAAATGCTGGTTTAGCCCCTGAGGGCCTTGCAGTTTACCACTTTCGGTTCACTATGAGATGGCTTCTAGTGAATCGTCTTAGTCTTCCGCGACATGTAGTCCATCAGCAAATATTGCCCCAGCGTGTACGGCGTAGTGAAGTAAGCCTTGCCGCGGCACATCTCCGTCACTTTCTGGACGAACTGCACCAGGCCGTAATCCGACGCCAGCATAAACGTGTTGATCAGCACGCCGGCGCGCTTGCACTTCGAAACCTCTTCAAGCGTCTGGCTGACTACGAGCGGATCGAGTCCAAAAGCATTCTTGTAAATACGTCCGTCTTCAAGCGTCAGCGCAGAAGGCTTGCCGTCGGTGATCATGACAATCTGCTTCATGTCTTTGCGTTGCCGTTGCAGGATGCGTTGGGCCATCCGCAGGCCTTCGCGCGTGTTCGTGTAATAAGGACCCACCTTCACACGCGCCAACTGCGAGAGCGGGACTTCTTCCGCCGAATCGTGGAAGAGCACAAGCGACAGCGAGTCTCCGGGATATTGGGTTCGAATCAGCTGCGACAATGCCATCGCAACTTTTTTTGCCGGGGTGAAGCGGTCTTCGCCGTACAGAATCATCGAATGCGAACAATCGAGCATCAGCACGGTTGCGCACGACGACTGGTACTCGCACTGATGTACTTGCAAGTCGTTGTATTCGAGATTTAAGGGAAGCCCCAGTCCTTCGCGTTGAATCGCCGACGAAAGCGTGGCCGTGATGTCGAGGTTCATCGTGTCGCCAAATTCATACTGTTTGGTAGCGCCGCTTGCTTCAATGCCGGTCGCCATGTCGCGCGTGTCGTGGCGTCCAAAACTCGACTTGCCGAGCGACCCCAAAAGATCGCGCAGGGCTTTGAATCCCAGGAAATCGAGACTCTTGTCGGTGATCTCGAACTTCGCCTGCTGCTCCACGCCCGCTTGTCCGCCAACGCTCGATTGCCTGGACGGATCGTGCGGTTGGTCGATGGAGATATAATCTTCCTGCTGCATGCGCCCGATGAGCTTCTCGATCAACTCGTCGAGTTCGCCTTCCATCTGCATCTGCTGCAAACGGTCGCGCATTTCTTCGTCAAACTGTTTGCCGTTAAGCAACGCGTGTTCCAGCGCGCGCTTTAACTCGTCGAGAGTTTGCTCGCCCTCGGGCAGTTCGTACCAGAAATTGTCATTGAATCCGCTCTGCAAAAAATAGTCCGACAGCGCGCCGAGCAGGTCCTCCATGCTCATATCGCCGGCGTCGTCGGGGACGTATTTGGTGTAGCGGATGCGTTTCATAAAGCAGTCGTTAGTCGATGGTCGATAGTCTTTCGCTGATCGCTGGTCGTTATCGGCCTTTCGCTAACGACTAACGACTAGCGACCAACGACTAACGACCAGCGCCTAATTAAATCCCCTCTTCCGCCCAAACCCCGGCTCCTCCGCCTCATACACCCGTTCTTGCTTCTTCGGAGGTTTCTCGCCCGCCGTAAATACTCGTTCTTCGTTGCGGCCAATTTTCTTATGTGCGTGCAGGCCTTCCAGAATGAACTCTGCCGCCGATACTTGCATCTCGGCGCTGTCTTTCGGGCCGACATTCAGCTTGCCAAGCTTTTCCATCAGGCCTTGAATCTGGTTCAGTCCTTCGAATACTTCCTCGGCGCTCGCATTGTCGCTAAGCTGAATTTCGCCTCCCAGGTCGAACCACTGCACCACCTGATTCATGTTCACGCCGTGGAGATAAGTGTCGAACGTCTTCGCAACCGCCGTGCGTATCAACTCGCGGCTCACGTGATCCGCGCCTTTCATCTCGCCTTCGTATTCGAGTTCAAGTTTGCCGGTGATGGCCGGCAGCGCCGCGTAAATGTCGCTGATCCTGGGCACGATCAATTTTTCTTGATGCGTCAGCGCGCGCCGCTCGGCATTCGATACGACGTTCTCGATCGCCGAGATCGGGAGGCGCTGGCTCACGCCCGATCGCTTGTCGATCTTCTTGTCGTCGCGCGCCGCGAAGGCGATCCGCTCGACTACTTCGTTGATGTATTTCGGAATCAGTAATCCCGAGTCATCACTCTTGCCATTCCGGTCAATCCAGGCTTCCTGCGCGGTGATCGCGATGCCTTCCTCCACCGTCGCCGGATAGTGCGTCCGAATCTCCGATCCGATGCGGTCCTTCAACGGCGTAATAATCTTGCCGCGCGCCGTGTAGTCTTCCGGGTTCGCGCTGAAAACAATCGCGACATCCAGCGGCAGCCGAATCGGATAGCCCTTAATCTGCACGTCCCCTTCCTGCATGATGTTGAAGAGGCCGACCTGAATCTTGCCCGCCAGATCGGGTAGTTCATTAATTGCAAAGATTCCGCGATTCGCGCGCGGAAGCAATCCGTAGTGGACCGTGAACTCGCTCGATAGTTCGTGTCCGCCCCGCGCCGCTTTGATCGGATCGATATCGCCAATCAAGTCGGCGATCGTGACGTCCGGCGTGGCCAATTTTTCGACATAACGGTGTTCAGGAGCGAGCCATGCAATCGGTGTAGCGTCTCCGTCTCTTGCGATCAGTTCGCGGCAGCGCCGGCAAATTGGCGCGTAGGGATTGTCATGAATTTCGCAACCTGCGACGTAAGGCATCTGCGGATCGAGCAGCGCAGTCAGCGCTCTTAGAATCCGACTCTTCGCCTGTCCGCGCAAACCAAGAAGAATAAAATTATGCCGCGATAAAATGGCGTTCACAATTTGTGGCACTACGGTATCGTCGTATCCAACAATTCCCGGAAATATCGAGCCGCCCTCGCGCACCCGCAACATCAGATTCTCGCGCAGCTCATCTTTCACACGCCGCGATCCCAGCCGCTTTTCTGTAAAAGGACTTTGGCGCAATTCGCCGAGAGTGCGGGCCGAAGTGCAGGCGAAAGTGCGCGCGGAACTCATGGTGGGGAACCTCCGAAGGAAAAAGCCTTGAGCGGATTATAACGCCGCGCCGGCCGCTGCCTCGTTCAGATGAGCCGATGGAAAGAAAAGATACTTTGAGTGTAGAGACGGGGCTTGCCTCGTCTCCGCCGTAGAGTCGCGGCAAGCCGCGTCTCTACGGGAAGATCTAATTCCATCTCGCTTTCGCGGCTCGCCGCAAGCCCGGCAGAACCGCTTCCAAATATCCAATCACCGCTTCCAGTCGCTTCGCTTCCGACAAAGTCGAAAGCAGACTTTGCTTGAAGTCGAGGTCGAGCGGAAGCGATCCGGCGAGTAAAAATGAAAGATTGCCGGCGTGTTCGTCTGGTCTTAAGGCATCTGCGTCGGCGAGTTTCGCAATTTCCGCGTGCAGCCGTACCGCCTGTGTCACCATCTCAGCCGATGGTTTCTCGCGCCCATCTTCCACCACCGAAATCTCGGCCCGCAGAAAGTCTCGATCTTCGTTCACCTGAATCACTTCAAACCGTTCCACCCCGCGCGTCACGATGTCCATTCGCCCATCGTCGTATTTCTTAGTCACAGACATGATCTCAGCCGTGCACCCGACCTCGGCGATCCCGTCATTAGTCGCTCGCACCACTCCGAACGGCTTCTTCTGCTCCAGGCATTCGGTGATCATTTGCTTGTAGCGCGGCTCGAAGATATGCAACGGCAACGGGACGCCCGGCAGCAGCACAAGATCAAGCGGAAAAATCGGCATCAGCAAATTCAAAACGTCTCCAGTGCACACGATTTTACGCTACCGGAGAGTTCTCAGTTCCCGGTTCCCGGTTCTCAGTTCTCAGTTCTCAGAAAAATGCCAGCACGATAGGTTTCCCCTGAGAACTGACAACTGAGAACTGACACTTGCATCACAACTGCCATTCCGCATTGACTTCCCGCTCCGCAGGCGATACAAACTCGCCATGGAGATGGACAAGAAAGTCGTCGTCATCACCGGAGCTTCCATGGGAATCGGGGAAGCCATCGCCAAAATGTTTGGCGACCACGGAGCCAGCGTGGTCATGCTATCGCGCGACGCCAGCCGCGCCGAGGCCGCCCGCCACCGCGTCGGCCACACCGACCGCACCCTCGCACTGGCTTGCGATGTTCGCAATCGCGACGAAATCGACCGCGCCCTGGCAACCACTCTCCAGCGCTTCAGTCGAATCGACGTCTGGGTAAACAACGCCGGCGTCGGCATTCGCGACTCCGTAGCCGATATGGCACCCTCCGCATATCGCGAACTCTTCGAGACCAACTTCTTCGGCGCCATCGCCTGCACCCAGGCGGTCGTACCCGCGATGCGCGAAAAGGGCGGCGGGACCATCATCAACATCTCCAGCGTTGCCGGTCACTTCCCCGTGCCGTTCATGGCCATCTACTCGGCCAGCAAATTTGCCATGAACGCTCTCGGGAAAGCTGCCCGCCTGGAATTGAAACGCGACCACATCAACACTCTTACTGTCTGCCCTGGTTATGTCAGCACCGATTTTGGACAGCATGTCGTTGCCAGCCGTCAGGGCACCGTACGCCCGCCGTCAGTGCGCGGCGTCACCTCCGAACGAGTAGCGCGCGCGACCTATCGTGGATACCGCAGCCGCAAGCGCGAAGTCGTCGTCCCCTGGACCATGATCCCGCTCATCAAGCTTTATCAACTATTCCCCAGCGTGGTCGAGTGGGGCATGGGCATAGCGATGAAGGGTAAGAAGTAAGTGTTTCAAGGTTGCGTAGGGACAGCCGCCCTCGGCTGTCCGCAGCGCACCTGCTCCCCATCCGCGACACATCCGTGACAAATGGCAAGTGAGTATCTCGCGAGATGCACTCACCTGGACAGCCGAGGGCGGCTGCCCCTACGCAGACTTTGCCCCCTCCAAAAGTAAAGAAAAGTAAATCCAGCTACCCTTCGCCGACTTCACGCATCGAATGAAATAGGCAGAACTGCAGTCTTCCACCCCCAACTCCAACGAAGGGCCGTTTGCACGGCGGCTCTGGGTGGTAGAGGCTGCCGTTAACTTTTTAGCGCATCCTTTCGTTAGAATGGTCCTATGAGATTCCAGCCGCGATTTCCCCTGAAATCCTCGTTTCGGTCCCTGGCGGCGCTTAGCGCCCTGCTCCTCGTCATCGCATCTTCTCGCATGTCACCCGCCCAGGAGGGTGCCCTCGACAAATCGGAGCCCAAGGGAATCGCGGTCGACGAAATCATCAAGCGCTTTGCCGCCAAGGAAAAAGAATTCAAGGAGGCGCGCGATCAATACACCTACCGGACCGACATCAGGGTGCAGACGATCGAAGGAGAGACCGCGGACGGCGAGTACCGGCAGGTTTTTGACGTCACTTTCGACGACAAGGGACGCAAGATCAAGAGTGTCGTTCTAGCGCCACAACCGACGCTTACCAGAATCGGCATGACTCGCGAAGACTACGACGATCTCGAAAATCTGCGGGCGTTCGTGATTACCAGCGATGAGATTGCCGAGTACGATTTGCTTTACGTCGGGCAGCAGCGCGAAGATGAGCTGCATACCTACGTTTTCGACATCGCTCCAAAACAGATCGAAAAGGGAAAGCGCTACTTCCAGGGCCGTGTATGGGTGGATGACGGCGACTTTCAGGTCGTAAAAAGCTACGGCAAGAGCGTGCCCGAGACTCATCTGAGCGTGAAGGGGAAGGGTGTCGAGAATCTTTTCCCGAAATTCACGACCTGGCGCGAACAGGTGGATGGACGCTATTGGTTCCCCACATTCTCGCGGGCGGACGATACCCTCCACTTCCAGGGCGGTCGCGACGCACTGGCCCAGGACGTCCAGATTCGCGAGGTCGTCAAGTACATCAACTACAAACGCTTCGGAGCAAAATCCAGGGTTACCTACGAAGGCCAGGAAGTGCAGAAGGCGGAGCCGAAGCCGGACGACCCCAAGTCAGACGCCCAAAAGCCGCCCAACTCGCAGAAACCGCAGTGATCGACGTTCACACGGTTGCTGTGGCGGCGACGAATACGAATCGGTAGACTTGCGGGCATGGAATTTCGAGATGCTCCCCCGGCTGCTCCCTGCATCGTAAGGAATCTTGCTCTTGCTGTCGCTCTGATGTTGCCGCTCTTGTGGTCACTCGCCATATCCGCTCCGGCGTTTGGGCAAGAGCCGCCCGCTTTCAAATCCAACGAAGTCCACCCTGACGGCTCGATCACCTTCCGATTCAAAGATGCCACGGCCGGCAAAGTAGTGCTTTACCTCGATGGCGCGGCCCAGCCCCTGACCATGACAAAAGACGCCGACGGCGTCTGGACCGTGCTCACGCCTCCGCTCGCGCCGCAGATTTACGGCTACACATTTGAAGCCGACGGGCAGCCTCGTCTCGATCCGAACAATCCACTCGTCAAGCCAAACCTGATCTATTCCGGCAACACCACAACGGTCCCGGGCAATTCTCCGCAGCCATGGGACGCGCACGACGTGCCTCACGGAGTCGTCCATCACCATTTCTACGCCTCGAAGGTGGTGCTCGGCCTCGTCGACGGCAACAGCGACTACTTTGTATACACGCCTCCTGGCTACGATGCGAAAAAAGGCAAACGCTATCCGGCGCTCTACCTGCTGCACGGCTGGAGCGATCTGGCCAACGGCTGGACCGAGGTCGGGCAGGCCAATCTAATTTTCGACAACCTGATTGCCGAAGGCAAAGTAAGACCAATGCTCGTGGTGATGCCCCTCGGCTACGGCGATATGAAATTTGTGACTAACGGAGGAGCCGGGTGGGATGACGATGCCGTCGTCAGTCGCAATACCACCCTCTTCAGTCAGGCGCTGCTGACGGAGATATTGCCGCGAGTCGAGTCAGAGTATCGCACCTCGAAAAATCGAGATGACCGTGCCATCACTGGACTCTCCATGGGTGGTCTTGAAAGCCTGATGATCGGCCTCACTCACCCTGAAATTTTCGGCTGGGTTGGCGGATTCAGTTCAGCGGTTGGCCACCATGAAGAACGGCAACTCGCAACGCTGCACGGAAAGATCGCCGGCCTCCACCTGCTCTGGATCGCCTGCGGAACCGACGACGACCTCATCACTCCAAACCGAGACTTCATCGCCTGGCTAAAAACGAAAGACGTTCCCGTGACGCCGATCGAAACTCCTGGTCTGCACAACTGGATGGTGTGGCGAGACAATCTGGTGCACTTCGCATCGTTGCTGTTTCAGGTGAAATAGGATGGAATACGGCGAGTTGGAGTATTGTCAGCGAAGGAATTAAAACTCTTCCGGTTACAAAGATCCGCCGGTCTCGCCGTCGCGACTGGACGCCGCTTTGACACCTGTTCAATAAAACAAATACTTCCTCCACTTATCGTCCGAGTGCCCCATCAAGCGCATGATGTGGCGGCTGGTGTGGAGGTTGAAGGAGCGTGGTTCACGCGAGGGCCTCATGTTGGCTTCGTGAGGTAGCTGGTTGCCTTTACGGCGGTTGCAGGAGTGGCAGCACGCGACAAGATTCTCCCAAGTCGAGAGGCCTCCGCGGGAACGAGGAATCACATGGTCCAGCGTAAGTTCGCCGGAGGGAAGCGCGGTGCTGCAATATTGGCAGGTGTTGCGGTCGCGCAGCAGAATGTTTTTCCGCGACAACGCCCGCGACTGGTGCGGAATCCGCCGATATTCCAGCAGTCGGATCACCGACGGCACGCGCATCGCAACCCGCGCCGCGTGCAGAAAGTGTCCATTCTCTTCTTCGGTCATGGCCACGCCCTTCAGCACCAGCACAATCGCGCGCCGCGCCGCGCATACATTGATCGGCTCATAGGACGCGTTCAGCACCAGCACCGGCTGATGCAGGGCGTGCCCATCGCTTTCCTGATGCATGCCAGGTCCGAGCATCGCCGCCGGAAGGTGCGACCGCATGCTGCCGCCGAAATTGTGCAATCGCAACGACATTGGTTCTACCTTTGAACGTCTCTACCCGTGAGCCGCGACGCGCTCGCGGTATTCGTCCCCTTCTTCGGATGTATCGACTGGCGTATCCTCCGGCAGACTGCCCGCCAGCGAGATCACATCGGAAATCTTCAGCGTGCGAGCGGCTGTCGCCACCCACACCCGCGCCGCCCCCTCGCGGAGAAGAACTCGCGCACACTCCGACGCCGTAGTCCCCGTCGTATAGACATCGTCAATCAGTAGGATGTCGCGATCCAGGATTCGCGTTGGATCGCTTACCGCAAAAGCGCCCCGCAAATTTTCGCGCCGTTGACGACTGGTCAGGCCAATCTGGCTCTCCGTGTTGCGTCGGCGCAGCAATACTCCGGCGCACAATTCAAATCTTTTCGGACGCGACAGCTTCTTTAGCGCGCCCCGCGCAATCATCTCCGCCTGGTTAAATCCGCGCTGCGCCTGTTTGCTCGAATGCAGCGGAACCGGAACCACTGCAATTCTTCCGACGGGCATCGCCTTTTCGAGTTTCGTAATCGTCTCGGCTAGCACGCGTCCCAGAACCGCTCCCGCTGGACGCACTTGTTGGAATTTGAGCAGGTGCACCAAGTCGCGCAGTCCACCTTCATAGCTGCCGTAAGCAACCGCCCGCTCAAAAGGAGGATCCACCCGCTGACAGAGCAGGCACCGGACTTGCTCTCGATCCGCTTCCTCACGGCCAGCGTAACCCGGCAGATGCATCGCCGCTCCGCAAACCGCGCAATACGATCCGGTGAGAGGACGCAGGGCGGTCAAACAGCTCGCACAAACGGGAAGCCGGGACGCGCTGATCAATGGGGAATTGCAAATACGGCAGTCAGAAGGGAACAAAGTGAAGAATAAAGTCGCAGCAAGGCGCTTGGTCCAACCGGCGAATACGTTCTCTGCCAACCTATCCTTTGTCGACAGAGAATCCGCCGCTTGGTCCTGGGCAACACGTATTCGAAACCCAGTACTGCTGAAGACGGGCCTCCCGCTCCCGGCAAGCCAACACTCATGATGCCGGTCTACACTTTGCCAGTATAGCCGCGCTGATCGCTCGATGCAATGAAGCCGCCGGCCTGCTCCGCACCTCGCGGTTCACTCTCTGGCGGTTCACTCTCTGAAAGATTGCTTTCAGCCGGTGCCCGTTCGAGGGCTGGAATCGTGCGCCACGCGTATGTCCGATGAAAACACCGCTCGCAGCGCACCGGTCGCAGCAATAAAAGCGGAAGCACTCGCCTTTCGAAGAAGCCTCGCGGCCGCGAACGATACGCTTCTTGCCCACCACACTCGCGGCAATGGAAATCCTCGAAAAAATTGCTCCCAGAGGGTCTCGCTAGGGGGGTCACAAACATCTCCTAAGCAAAGTCTAGAGATCAGTCTAACCCTAGTTGAGATGCAAAGTTGCACACAAAAAGCACTCCCCCTGCACCTTTCATTCCTACAGCCCAAAACATCCCCCCGCACCCGGGACTCCGACTATGCGCCGCTGCTTTTCTTCGCGGCCTTTGCCGCATTCCTTGGCGCACTCCGCGGTTCCAACTCTCGGTTGGCGGATTCATCTCACCGTTTGTCT
>JAYUJG010000317.1:0-16485 GCA_043765355.1 Acidobacteriaceae bacterium
CCCGTTTGAGGGCATTTTCACACCGCCATACCCCGCTTTTTCCAGCCTATTGCCGTAACCCTCTATTTCTCAAAGACCTGGGACGATACGCCCGAAAAAGAGCGCCCAGACGTATGCTAACTCATTGATTTTTAAATACCTTACGAGTAAGTCCTTATTTCTCAAAGACCTGGCGATTTTTCCTCCTAAGTCTATGATTCCACAAGACCGAGTGGAGGGGGATCAAGCCTCACTCAAGGCACTGGAAGCGTCAAAACACAGTCAAACCTTCCCTGAAACAGAGCTAATCCAGCTTCAAATTCTCCCGCAGAATTCCAATATCCTTATCGCCGCGCCCTGAGACATTAACAATCACCACTTCCGACTTCTTCATCTTCGGCGCCCGCTTAATGACCTCTGCAACCGCGTGCGCAGATTCCAACGCGGGAATGATCCCTTCAGTCCGAGCCAGAACCATAGTTGCCTCAAGCGCTTCAGCGTCCGACGCAGGAACATATTCGGCGCGGCCCGAATCTTTAAGCATCGCGTGCTCGGGGCCGATCGACGGATAGTCCAGACCAGCCGAGACGGAATGCGTCAGCGCGATCTGGCCACCTTTGTCTTGCAACACATAGGAATAAGTTCCCTGCAAAACACCCGGCGAACCGCCCCGGAAGCGGGCTGCATGCTCGCCCAGCGCTTCGCCTCGGCCTCCGGCTTCGACGCCGATGAGTTTGACCTTCTTGTCTTTGATGAAGTCGTAGAAAATGCCGATCGAGTTCGACCCTCCACCAACGCAGGCGATGATCGCGTTCGGAAGTTTGCCTTCGGCTTTCTGAATCTGCGCGCGCGCTTCGCGTCCAATGACGCGATGAAAATCGCGCACCATCGTCGGATAGGGATGCGCTCCGAGCACGCTGCCAAGCAGGTAGTGTGTTGTCCGGACGTTCGTGACCCAGTCGCGCATGGCTTCATTGATCGCATCTTTAAGGGTGCGCGAACCGGAATCTACGCCGCAAACCTCGGCTCCGAGCAGCCTCATGCGGAAGACGTTGAGTTCCTGGCGCCGCATATCTTCGGTGCCCATGTAGACGACGCACTCGAAGCCGAGCAGTGCACACACCGTAGCGGTCGCGACGCCGTGCTGGCCCGCGCCGGTTTCCGCGATCACACGGCGCTTGCCCATCCGTTCGACCAGCAAACCTTGACCGAGGCAATTGTTAATTTTGTGAGCGCCGGTATGAAGCAGATCTTCGCGCTTGAGATAGATTTTCGCGCCGCCAAGTTTCGCGGTCAGCCGGCGCGCGAAGAACAGTGGCGTAGGACGCCCGGCGTATGTCTTCAGCAACAGATCGAGCCGCTTCTGAAACTTGGGGTCGCGCTTGGCTTTCTCGTATTCGCGCTCCAATTCGTCGAGCGCGGCCATCAGCGTCTCTGGAACGTAACGGCCGCCATATGCGCCGAACCGGCCGGCAGTGGCGGCTTTCAAGGGTAATTTCCCTGCCGTGCGCGGGCGGGTTTTCCTGGTGACAGTCGCGGTCGTCATCTTCGTTAGGTCGCCTCTTCTTCGTCTTCTTCCATGGCCCGCACTGCTTTGACAAAAGCGCGGACTTTTCGAGGGTCTTTCTTGCCCGGTTCGCTTTCGACGCCGGAGGAAACGTCCACGCCCCAGGGATGAAGCAAATGAATTGCCTCCTGCACATTGCCGGGACGCAAACCGCCAGCGACGATCAGCTTACTGATGCTGTTAATGATTCCGGCCCACGGCTGCACTCGTTCCCAGTCAAATTTCTGTCCCGTGCCGCCGCGTTTTTCGGTGGTCGAAGAATCGAGCAGCACGCCTGAAACGATGCCGGGGCGAAAGCCATGCGTTTCGAGAAACAGATCGCCGTTTTCGGCGACGTGAATTTTGTGGACACGCTTGCCCTTGTAGGCCTCGTCTTTTTCTACCAATCCAACCGCCACCGGATCCCATCCGACCGATTGTCCGGCCGGAACGTCGAAAACATTCGCGGGCCAGGTGCGAAAAATCTTGGGTCGACCGGATCCATTCGAAAGCTTCGCAAAGAGGGCGCGGCTGAAATCAACACTCTCGTCGCCGTGCAGTTGCACAGCCGTAAGGCCCACCTGCTTGACCGCGTCGCACACCGCGTCTACCGTCTCGTTGACGAAGACTCCGACTTTTTCGATTTGCTTCGGGACCCTGGCTACGATGGAGCGCGCGGTTTCGAGGGTTACGTGGCGAGGGCTCTGCGGATAAAAGACGAAGCCCAGCGCATTGGCACCCGCATCGGCGGCAACGAGCGCGTCGTCGACATTCGTGATTCCGCAGATCTTGATCCAAGTCATCGAGAGCGCTACGAGCTACGAGCTTCTAGCTTTGAGCTACCCACTTCCGCCTCTTGCAACAACTTCAACAGTGCTTCGCCTGGTCTTTCGGCCTTCATCAACTCCTCACCGATCAAAAACGCGTGGTAGCCTGCGGCCCTTAGTCTAGTCACGTCCGCTCCGTTATGAATTCCACTTTCCGCCACTCGGACGCAGGTCTCGGGTATTTTTTCAACGAGGCGAAATGCCGTTTCCAGATCCACCTCAAAAGTCCGCAGATTGCGGCTGTTGATACCGATCAGGTCGCATCCCGCATCCAGCGCGCGTTGCAGTTCGCGCTCGTCATGGGCTTCGCACAGAACGTCGAGCCCTTGCGACGTTGCCATCTTCTCCAACGACACTAGCGTTTGCTGATCGAGGGCGGCGACAATCAGCAGAATTGCGTCAGCGCTATTCGCGCGGGCCTCGACAATTTGAAATTCATCAACGATGAAATCCTTGCGCAAGCATGGAAGATCGGTGCTCGACGAGGCTTCGCGCAGATAGTCCAGCGATCCCTGGAAGAATTCTTCATCGGTTAATACCGAGAGCGCGGCGGCGCCAGCCTGTTCGAGAGCGCGTGCAAGTTGCGATGGCTTGAAATCCGCCCGGATCAAGCCTTTTGACGGCGACGCTTTCTTGAGTTCGGCGATGATCGCGATTCCGTCTTGCGCCACCCGTTGCAGCCGATTCCGGAATCCGCGGGGAGAGTGGCCGTCGGCCGCGCGTTCCAGTGCGCGCTTGTCACAGATCCGTCGCCGCACCGATAGACTCTGGCGAGTAGCGGCGACAATGGAATCGAGGGAGGCTGCCATGGCGAGGTTACATTATACGGAACCGGCTTGATTCCAGAGGCTCCCGCCGAGATCTTTCTGTAGAGACGGGACTTGCCCCGTCTCCCTCGCCGACGCGGCAACGGCGCGGGCCGGAGACGCGGCACGCCGCGTCTCTACGGGAAATCAAGAAGGATGCGCAGCCAAAATCAGCACTCTTCACTCTTCAATTGGTCCCGTTCTGCATTGACCCGGTTCCCGCGAGGTGCTATAAACGAGTGTTTTGTTCGTCGGCATGTGGCCTGCATGCGAGGCTATCCGCCGAAGTACAAAATCGTCGACGCGGCCAAATCGGCACTCTTTCTTTTATTGCTATGCCTTGCGGTGGAAGCGCGTTCGGAACTTCGGCGGCGGTGAACGCGCCGGAGATAAATCACACATCGTGACCCCTGAATAGGATCCTTAGGAGGATTTAATGCGCACTTGGAACGCCAATCTTGCGTCTGTGGAACGCTGGTTCGCGAAAGAAGGATTCGCAAAGAAACGAATTGCGAAGACCCTCGCATCGCTTGCAACTCCGCTGTTTCTTGCCGTCGGTTCTGCGCTGGCACAGCCCGCCGAAGAAGGTGGTGAAGCGGCCTTGAAACTGCCCGACCTCGCTTCGGTTTCATTTCTCGGCATGGATGGCCATCGCCTGCTGATGATCGGCCTGCTGTTCTGCGTCTTCGGACTTGGCTTCGGCATGGTCATTTTCATGCGGCTCAAGAACCTTCCCGTGCACCGCTCGATGCGAGAAATTTCAGAGCTGATTTACGAAACCTGCAAGACCTACCTGATCACGCAGGGTAAGTTCCTGATGCTGCTGTGGGTCTTTATCGCAGTCATCATTTCCGTCTATTTCGGCTGGCTGAAGCCGGTGCCGGGTAAATCGGTCGCGCTGACGCTTCCCATCATTCTTCTGTTCAGCCTCGTCGGAATTGCGGGCAGCTACGGCGTCGCATGGTTTGGCATTCGCGTCAATACGTTCGCCAATTCGCGAACCGCTTTTGCATCTCTTCCGGGCAAACCCTTCCCGGTTTACCGAATACCGCTCGAAGCCGGCATGTCGATTGGCATGATGCTGATCTCGGTCGAACTGCTGATCATGCTTTTCATTCTGCTCTTCATACCAGGCGATTATGCCGGCCCATGCTTTATCGGATTCGCGATTGGTGAATCGCTCGGCGCGGCTGCGCTGCGTATCGCGGGCGGCATCTTTACGAAGATTGCCGACATCGGTGCCGACTTGATGAAGATCGTTTTCAAGATTAAAGAAGACGATGCTCGCAACCCCGGCGTCATTGCCGATTGCACCGGCGACAATGCCGGCGACTCGGTGGGACCTTCGGCCGACGGCTTTGAAACCTACGGCGTCACTGGCGTTGCGTTGATCACTTTCATTTTGCTGGGCGTGAAGGAACCGGGAGTTCAGGTGCAGTTGCTGGTTTGGATTTTCGTGATGCGTATCATGATGCTGATCGCGAGCGCGCTCGCGTATTTCATCAACAGCGCCATTGCGAAAGCCCGCTTTGGCAATGCGGATAAGATGAATTTTGAAACGCCGCTTACTTCGCTGGTCTGGCTCACCTCGATTGTTTCGATTATCGCCACCTACTTTGTGTCGTATCTCATCATCCCCGTGCTCGGTGGCGACACGACGCAATGGTGGAAGCTGGCTTCGATCATCTCCTGCGGAACTTTGGCGGGCGCGGTGATTCCTGAACTGGTCAAGGCATTCACTTCGGTGGAATCGCGGCACGTCAACGAAGTCGTGACTTCGGCAAAAGAAGGCGGCGCGTCGCTCGGAATTCTTTCTGGATTTGTCGCGGGTAATTTCTCGGCATATTGGCTGGGCCTTACGATGGTCGCTCTGATGTCGGTCGCTTACTTCTTCAGCGGCATGGGACTGGCAGCAGCGGCCACCATGATTGCCGCGCCGGTCTTCGCTTTCGGCCTGGTGGCCTTCGGATTCCTCGGCATGGGTCCGGTGACGATCGCGGTCGATTCCTATGGGCCGGTCACGGATAACGCGCAGTCCGTGTATGAGCTTTCGCTGATCGAGCAGATACCCAACATCAAGGCGGAACTCAAGAAAGATTTCAACATCGATGTGAATTTTGAGCACGCCAAAGACTTGCTGGAAGAAAACGATGGCGCGGGCAACACGTTCAAAGCGACAGCCAAACCGGTGCTGATCGGCACGGCCGTGGTGGGCGCGACGACGATGATCTTCTCCATCATCATGGCGCTGACCAACGGACTGACCACGAACGTGGAAAAACTTTCGTTGCTGCACGCTCCATTTTTCCTGGGATTGATCACCGGCGGCGCGATGATTTACTGGTTCACTGGAGCATCGACGCAGGCCGTGACCACGGGCGCCTATCGGGCGGTCGAGTTCATCAAAGCCAACATCAAACTCGATAGCGCGGAAAAGGCTTCCGTTGCCGACAGCAAAAAAGTGGTTGAAATCTGCACCAAGTACGCGCAGAAGGGCATGTTCAACATCTTTCTCGCCGTCTTCTTCGGAACGCTCACGTTTGCGTTCGTCGAGCCGTTCTTTTTTATCGGCTACCTGATCTCGATTGCGATCTTCGGTCTGTATCAGGCTATTTTCATGGCCAACGCCGGCGCGGCTTGGGACAACGCCAAGAAGATTGTCGAAGTGAAACTGAAGCAGAAAGGCACGCCGCTCCACGATGCTACGGTGGTCGGCGATACGGTGGGCGATCCTTTCAAGGACACGTCGTCGGTGGCCATGAATCCGGTCATCAAGTTCACCACGCTGTTCGGATTGCTGGCCGTCGAATTGGCCGTATCGCTGACCCGCGATCAGGGCACCTCCCTGACGCATGGATTGGCGCTGGCATTCTTCGCGGTGTCGGTGTTCTTCGTGTATCGGTCGTTCTACGGGATGCGGATCAGCTCAGAGTAACGGAAGGGACGCGTAGGGACAGCCGCCCTCGGCTGTCCGGTTGAGCAGCTCAACAAGGTTTTAAGAGTCGCGGCTCTACGAGTCGCTGGACAGCCGAGGGCGGCTGTCCCTACGTTGGAAATACCAAAAGAAAAACGCCATCCAGGGGTTGCTGGATGGCGTTTTTGATTTCGAGTTGCAGCTTACTGCTTGGTAAGCGTGAGACTCTGCAAACCAGGGCACAAACCAAGAGCGCTTACGTCATACGTGCCCGTCATATTGGCTGGCGCCGTGGGACTGTCCAGAAGAACATTGTCGAAGGAGAACGACCCGGCGGACTGATCCTTTTCTACGGTGTTGGCGCTGATTACGACCGAGTTGCCGGCAATCGTTCCACTGGAAATCGTACCACTCACTGAACAGCCGGAATTGGTATACGCGATGTTCCCAGTGAGTGCGAATGTCCCATCGTTCGAGGGTGTCGAGGCTTGCGTCAGAGCGAACGAAATAATAGGTGCCGCGGTGCCGTTCGTTCCAACCAGTAGTGTTCCATTCCAGGTGCCACTGATCGAAGGTACCGCATTGGCGGTCACCGTACCACTATCGCCACCGTCGCAGCCCCCGGTCACAGTGTAGGTACCGGTTAGGGACGAGGTGGCCGAGATGGCTCCGGTGGCCGTAACCGTGATCACGGTACTTGGGAGGCCGACCGAAGTAAGCGTGACTGTGGTCCCCTTAACAGTTCCCGTGAAATTCACTGCGGTTGACGACGCAGCGATGCAAGTGCCGACGAAGTACATCGTGCCCGCGACGTTAGTTCCCGTCTGCGTCAGATTGCCACCGACATAAAAGCTTGCATTGCTGACATTTGGGGAGAGGCTCTTGCCATCTTGCATTTGGTGGCTGGGCGCTGCAATGGCGGTCGAGGTGGCGGCAACCGACCAATTGCCCTGGGTCAGTGCCAGATTCTTGCTGGAACCGCAACCTGCCAGAGCCACAACGAAGACGACCGCCGGCGCTAACAAGAGGGCGAACTTGGGAAAACTAGCAAATTTCATAAATCCTCCGGGAGGGCCATGTCCTAAGGGACTAGCACCAACGATATGAATTTCGACGATGCAGGTAACTTTGGAAAGAGTACTTCGGTGCTTCGGCCAAAGTAGGAGGGTAACGAAAGTAACCAGTGGAGTCCTGAAACTGCCGCCGCCTGCGGAGATGGGGCAAGCCGCGTCCCTACATAAAATGCGGCTACTGATTCAGTTTTTCGAGATGGCGAAATCCATCGGTGGCGGCGAACATTGCTACCGTGATGGTTCCGTTGTAAGCCATGTGGATAAGGACTCCGGCGGCTACGGAATCGGTTTTGGCTCGAACCATGGTCAGCACCAAGCCTACGAGGAAGATCACCAGCACCGGTCCCCAGGAAAACATCAGCTGGGCACCGTGGAGCGCCGCAAAAGCCAGGGCGGTTGAGAAGACGGCAATCGGCAAACCGAGGCGGCGCGCCAGGACGGGATAGAGAAAGCCGCGAAAGAAGAGTTCTTCCATAAGCGGGGCCAGCGTCACGCTCAGGAAGCCGAGAGCCCAAGCCTCGGCGGGGGTGCGAAAAAAGTTGTCGATCGGCAGGTCTTTCGGGATCGGCAGGAAGTGGGCGACCATCTGCAAGGCGATCGAAAGCACAAACCCCGCCAGCACGTACACGGCGATGGTGGAGGGCCAATTCCAGTGGATGGCAGCGAGAAAATCGGGGCGGCCACGCTCACGGGCCACGAGAATATACATGTAGGCGAGGATGAGCAGATAGGCCACGGATTGGCCGGCGACTACGACGAGCGGGACGCGCGCGATGTCGCCCAGAGCGGTGTGCGGGTACACCAGCCAGCGGGCGATGAACATCACAGCAAAGACTCCGACGAAGAGCGCTACGATGGTAAGGACGACGAGGCGGACGAGGTCGAGGCCGTTCCAGGCGGGGTCGTCTTGGGCGGGGACAGCAGGCGCTGCGAGGGTCGATTCTTCTTTTGAAAGCTGATTCGTAAGTATGGGGTGTGAGGAACTGCTCTGGTCTGGAGTGGCAGCCGAGCTGCGCTCGGTTTGAACCCTTCGGCTAGGCTCAGGGCAGGCTCCCGAGGGCGTCCGTCCCCACGCAGGCTCTGCATCTTGCGGACTCGCGGCCGAAGGCGGCTTTGGGCTTTCCGGGGAATCGTCCAGAGGAGAGCTCACGCGATGTCTCCGATACCGGCGGGAGCGAGCCCCGCCTTTACTGTGCCATTTTTTCCCGATCCATTTTTTTCCGGGCCCTTGAAATACGCGCTTAGTGCCTGGCCCGTATAAGACTTCCTGATCCGCGCGACCTGTTCCGGCGTGCCCTGAGCCACGATGCGGCCACCTTCTTCTCCGCCTTCGGGGCCCAAGTCGAGAATCCAATCCGCGTTGCGGATCACGTCGAGATTGTGTTCGATGATGATGACCGTGTTTCCCAGATCCGTGAGGCGGTGCAGAACGTCGAGCAGTTTGCGGACGTCGTCGAAATGCAATCCGGTGGTTGGCTCGTCTAGAAGATATAGAGTCTTACCGGTCTGGCGTTTACTGAGTTCGCGGGCCAGCTTGATGCGCTGGGCCTCTCCGCCGGAAAGCGTCACGGCAGATTGACCGAGATGAATGTATCCCAGGCCTACGTCGACCAGCGTTCGGAGTTTTTGATTGACCTGCGGAATATTTTCGAGAATCTGGAGCACGTCCGATACCGGCATTTCGAGCAGGTCAGCAATGGAGTGTCCGTTGTAATGCACCGCTAAGGTTTCATGGTTATAGCGGCGGCCGCCACAGACTTCGCACTGCACGTAGACGTCGGGCAGAAAATTCATTTCGATGCGGCGCTGGCCCTCGCCCTGGCAAGCCTCGCAGCGTCCGCCGGCGACGTTGAAGGAAAAACGGCCGGGTTTGTACCCGCGCTCGCGGGACTCGGGAAGCATGGCATAGAGGTCGCGAACACCACCGAAAATACCGGTATAGGTTGCGGGATTCGAACGCGGCGTGCGTCCGATGGGAGACTGATCGATGCGAATGACCTTGTCGATCAGGTCCGCTCCGGTGATGGACTTGTGCGCGCCGGGTTCTTCGCGGGAACGATAGAGCTGTTTGGCGAGCGCACGATACAAAATGTCGTTGACCAGGGTCGATTTGCCGGAGCCGGAAACGCCGGTGACCACCGTCATCACGCCCAGAGGGAAAACTACGTCGAAATTTTTGAGATTATTTTCGCGCGCACCGAGAATGGAAATGGCCTTACCGTTCGGACTGCGGCGCTCGGGAAGCATGGCAATCTGCTGGCGTCCGGAGATATAGGCGCCGGTGAGCGATGCGGGGGTAGCCATGATTTCCGCGGGCGTTCCAGCAGCAACGAGCGCGCCGCCATGACGGCCAGCGCCGGGACCAAGGTCGATGACATAATCGGCGCGACGAATGGTTTCTTCATCGTGTTCGACGACTAGGACGGTGTTCCCGAGATTGCGCAAATTTTCGAGCGCGGCGAGCAAACGGCCGTTGTCGCGATGATGCAGTCCGATCGAGGGCTCGTCTAAGACATAAAGCACGCCGCGCAGCTTGGATCCGATCTGAGTGGCAAGGCGAATGCGCTGCCCTTCGCCACCAGAAAGCGTCGCAGCCGAGCGGCTAAGTGACAGGTAGCCAAGTCCGACATCATGCAGAAATTCGAGGCGCTGCGTGATTTCGTGCGCGATGCGTCCGGCAATGGCCAGTTCCCTGCCGGTCAGTTTGATCTTGCGCGCGGCGTCAAGCGCGCGGGCGATAGGCAGGCTGGTGAAATCGGCGATCGACATACCGTTCACTTTGACCGCGAGGCTCTCCGGTCGCAGACGCTTGCCGTGACACACCGAACACTCCGTCGCCGACATGAAGTCGAGCAGATATTCGCGATAGTTGTCGGAAGTGGAGGATTCGAGGTTCTGCTTGAGGTGGCCGAGAATGCCGAGAAAACCCGTCTTGCGTTCGCGCTGGCCGCCGCGCTGCGGTTCGCCGTTCAGCAGCAGGTTCTGAATTTTTTCTGGATATTTTTCGAACGGCGTCGCCAAATTGAAGCCGTAGGCCTGCACCAACAATTGAATGCTGCGAATGAGACTCTGCGACGCGGAGCCGGGACCCAGTCCGCCATCGAGGATCGGCTTCGACCAATCGACGATGACTTTCGCGGGATCGAGATCGTAGCGGCTGCCGAGGCCATGGCATTCGGGACACGCTCCGTAGGAACTGTTGAACGAAAACGACCGCGGCTCAAGCTGGGGAACGCTGATGCCGCAATCGGGGCAGGCCAACCGCGATGAATAAAGGGTCTCGTCTCCATTGACCACGGCGACCAACACCAGGCCGCCGCCGAGTTTCATCGCCAGTCCGACCGACTGTTCGAGGCGATGTTCAATTCCGGACTTCACCAGCAGGCGATCGACAACAACTTCGATGGTGTGGTTTTTGCGTTTGTCGAGCGCCAGGTCGTCTTCGAGATTGACGAGTTCGCCATCGACACGGGCACGAGAAAAGCCGTGCTGGACGAGCTTTTCCATTTCTTTTTTGAACTCCCCTTTGCGCCCGCGAACGATGGGCGCCATGATCATGACACGATCATCGGGAGTAAGCGCCATGACGCGCTGCACGATCTGCTCGGCAGACTGACGGGTGATCGGTTTGCCGCAGGTGGGGCAATGCGGCACGCCAATCGACGAATAAAGCAGGCGGAGATAATCGTAGATCTCCGTAATCGTGCCGACGGTCGAGCGCGGACTGCGGCTGGTGGTCTTCTGCTCAATGGAAATCGCAGGACTCAGCCCGTCGATCGAGTCGACGTCGGGCCTTTCCATTTGATCGAGAAACTGGCGGGCGTAAGCGGAAAGTGTTTCGACGTATCTTCGCTGGCCTTCGGCGTAGATCGTATCGAAAGCGAGCGAGGATTTCCCCGAGCCGCTCAGACCTGTAATCACCGTCAAGGTATTACGAGGAATCTCGACGTCAATGTTCTTCAGGTTGTGCTGGCGCGCGCCGCGCACCGAAATTCTGGTGATGGCCATTTAGCCCATAACTTTATGGACTTCCGTAACGTGGACGGGTCCGAAGAAATATTGGAGAGTGGAGATACGCAGTTCGATTCCCGTATCTTAGTTGTTATCTGCGACGGGGGTCAAATGCGGATAGAGTGAATTATTTGCAGCCGCGCGGTCAGCGGCTGAAAAGCAAGGGCCGGTAACGTGAGCGCACTTTTCGCAGCTTTCCTGATCAGCAGTACCGCAATCCTGAGCGTGGTTCTTGGCGTTTTTGGCGCTTATTGGGCGATCGTCGCAGTCCTGGCCGCCGTCAATCCTTCGCAACCGCGCCGCTTCCTCGCAGCGCTCGTACCCCATCAGAGTCAGGCTAGCGGCGACTAAAGAACGTCTGCTGTAGTCGCGATTGAGCGGGGCGGTCGAAACCAAAATCAAAAGCTTGAACCGCCAAGTTCGCCGAGAAATGTTGCCAAGGAGGCAAAGCAGATCCCGGATGAAGAACCTACGGTCGCGGCTATCTCTTTGGCCACTGCGGCTACTGCTCTTGAGGCGTCTGCGGAGGAGTGACGACCGCACCACCCGGCTGCTGCGGCCGGCGTAGCATCTCCAGAATCTGTTCGGGGGTCCGCGGGCCCGCGTTGGGCTGATTCGGATCCTGCGGCTGCTGCTGGTCTTGCGGATTCAGGGCGTTTCCGGGGGCCTGCCCGGGTTGGGGCTGCCCCTGATCGTCAGTGTTGTCGTCGGCATTTTCCTCGTCGTCTTTGGCATCCTCGGCATCCGCGGCTGGTTGTTCAGCCCCAGGTGGCGATTGGGCGATCACCGGGCTGAACGCCTGCGGAAAGCGGTTCTGCATCACCACCGGATTGTTCTGATACACGTTGGCAGCGGCCTGGGTCTCTCCGGTCGTCGATGGTTTGGCCGTCAGAATCACGCTGGCAACCGCCGCTGGATCGGAGCTTGAACCCATCATCACATAGTTGAACGACGATCCATTGAGCAGCCCTGCCAGAACGTCCCGTGGCGCTCCCGGCCCGAGGTGCGTAACCACGCGCTCGTTGACGCCGGTGCCGGCTGGGATTTCAATCGATGCCCCCGTCAGCCTGCGCACGTCACGCAGAATCTCACCTAGATTGGAATTCTGAGCCGAGATGGTCAGCAATCCGTCCTGGAAAGTGACCTTCGCCGGCATTGCCGGAATCTGGTCCATCGGCAACTGACTCAGCGGACCACCCGGCAGCGGCGGCAGCACCAGCGGCGGAGTCTTATGGGATTTGTGGTGCCGGTGGTGAATGGCGGTGGAGGCCGGCGCGGTAAGATTCTGTGCCAGATTCTGCGCCAAAAGGACTGGAGCCGCCAGCAAGAGTCCCACAACAATCCCGCGAGTGCCCGGCATCAGATTCTCCCTGTTTCCCGCTGGCAAATGGCGCTTCAGCAGCCTTGCGCCTGACCAATTTTACCACTGGTTAGTAGAACGCCCAACCGCCTTATTTCTTGCGGTGATTACCGTTGCCGTCTCTCACCGCAGCGACCAAAACCGCATTTGTGAGCGGTTGGAGGGCACGACTGAAGTCGTGCCCTTTCCGTTCGTAGTGGCATCCCTAGGGCGCGCGTGTGGCCGAAAACCACCACTACTGGTGGAACCGAGCCAGCGGAGCCTCTAACAGTCACCGGTCCCAAGACAGCCGTTCTCCCATAATTTACTAATAATAAAGAACTTAGTGCAGTAGTTGCACCGCTATCAAAGTTGGCATTCGACCTGCATGATTCAGTTCGAAGTTTTGTTCCCAGCAAGGCGGAGGTATCTATGAAATTGGAATTAAAATTGAAATTGAAATTACTAGCGGCACTCTTAGGATTGATGATCGCGCTCCCGGGCGCGATGAGCGCGCAGAATTCGGCCGGTCAGGCTCCGGATCGAAATTCGAAGCCGTCGCCGAACATCGCAATGCGGGGTCCGAACGACCAGAATTCCATGAGTCAGGATTCGGCGGATCAGGATGCCGTCGATCAAAATTCGTCGAATCAGAATTCGATGAATCAGGGCCAGTCGCAGACCGGTTCCAACGACAGCGGCTCCGGCGACCCGAGCTACAACACGCCCGCTCCGGCTGAAACCAACGGGGTCGCACGCGTCAGCCTGATTCATGGCGATGTTTCTACGCAGCGTGGGGATAATGGCGAATGGTCTGCCGCCGCGCTCAATGCCCCTGTCCTCGCAGGCGACCGCGTTTCTACCGGCGACAAGGCACGCACCGAACTTCAGCTCGACTACGCCAACATGTTGCGGCTCGCCGAGCATTCACAAGCCAACATCAACACCCTCACGAAATCGCAGATCCAGATTCAACTTGCGCATGGCATGGCAAACTACTCCGTCTTTGGCAACAGCGATGCGGACGCCGAGATCGACACTCCGAATGTTGCCATTCGCACCGGGCGGCGCGAGTCTAGTTTTCGGATTCTGGTTACCGCCGACGATCATACCGAAGTCCTCGTCCGCAAGGGCGACGTGGAAATTACCACTCCGCAGGGCGCCACACGCGTGATGCAGGGGCAGTTCATCACTATCCAAGGCGCGGGAGATCAGGCGCAATACAAGATTGGCGAAGCGCCTTCGCGCGACGATTGGGATCAGTGGAATACCGATCGCGACAACGTCATTCGCAACGCGGCTTCGCGCAAGCGCACCAACGACTACTACGTTGGCGCCGAAGATCTTGATTCTCATGGAACGTGGTCGGAAGTTCCAGACTACGGTCAGGTGTGGCGCCCGACGGTGGTCGACCCGGACTGGGCTCCGTATCGCGATGGCCGCTGGGTCGATGAACCGTATTGGGGATGGACCTGGGTTTCGTATGACTCGTGGGGCTGGGCTCCTTATCACTACGGTCGTTGGATGTATCTTGACGGCGGCTGGGGATGGTGGCCTGGTCCGGCATACGGTTATCCGTACTATCGTCCGATCTGGGCGCCAGCTTATGTTTCGTTCTTTGGATTTGGCGGCGGATTTGGATTCGGATTTGGCTGGGGCGGCTGGGGTTCGGTGGGATGGCTTCCGCTTGGACCTTGCGATCACTTCCATCCGTGGTGGGGTGGATACGGCCGGCGCTTTGGCAACCGGGACTTCCGTGAATTCAACCGTGGCGGGTTCGCTGCGCTGCATGGGGGCGACCGCTTTTCAAACGTGAGGCTGGCGATCAACGACCGGCACTTCCGCGGCGGGACGACCGTCTCGGGCAAAGAATTCGGCACCGGCCACATGCACGCGCAGGCGGTGAGTCAGACGCAGTTCCGGAATGCGCATTTTTCAAGCGGCAAGTTGCCCATGAATCCGAGCCGCGAGAGCTACTCGGCCAGCGGACGCCCGGCTGCTTCGTCAACGATTCGAAACGCGCCGCAGAACCAGCATTTCTTCTCGGCTCGCGGTACTACGAATACCGGGAACACGAATCGTGCGACGGGCTCGCGTTCGATGGCTGGAAACGGCAATTCGATTGGCAACGCCCGCAACGGTTCGAGCAGTGTTTCCAGCACTGGCGCAAACGGCGGGATGCGGCGCTTCAATGAAGCGGGACGAAGTAACCCATCCAGTTCGCGCTCGACCGGTGTGACGAACAACCTTCCATCACGCCCGGAACCACGCCAGGAGCAGCGAATTGACTCGGGCAGGTCGATGCCCACTCGCGAGAGCGGCAACAACGGCGGTTGGCAGAAATTTTCGCCAATGCCTTCGCGGTCGCCATCTCAGTCACCGTCATCCCGGACAGATGCGAGTGAAGGACGCGGCTATAGTTCGCCAAGCACTAGTTCGCCGAGCCGCGGCTACGGTTCCGGCGACCGCAGCTACGGCGGATCGTCGCGCCCACCGCTCAACATGAGGCAGCCCATTGTTACGCAGCGCTCTTACGGCGGCGGAGCGTATGGAGGCGGTTCCTACGGCGGCGGCTCTTACCCCGGCAACCGCGGCGGGTATAGCGGCGAACGTTCAGGTCCAGCGCCTAGCTACGGCGGCGGTGGTGGAGGACATTCGGCTCCAAGCTATGGCGGTGGCGGCGGGCGCCCAAGCGGCGGTGGTGGCGGCGGCCATTCCGCGCCGAGCGGCGGCTCGTCGCACGGCGGTGGATCGCCGCACGGTGGCGGTGGCGGCAGACACGGGCGATAGATACAGACATCGATAGCGATGATGAAATTACGCTGGACCATTTCCCAGCGTAGCAACGCAGCCTAGCAACACTCTCCCAGCAGTGAGCCGCGACCCGCGGCTCACTGCCTTTTTCTTGGTGGCAGTAAGCACTCTCTGATTTAGGAATCTCCGATCAAGTGCCTCCTGATCCTCTGTCCCCCTGTGGCCTCTGTGGTTGTGGTCTTCTTTCCGAGGAAGCTCTGCACAGGTTCCTGATTTCGCTGGGCCAGGCGGGGCTGCGATTGCTGCCGCCGCAGTCGAGACAAGCGGCATGGATCGAACGCCTAGCGGTACGCGGGCCACGGGAAAGTCTACGTGCGCACTGCATCGGGCGCTTGATGCCAGGGCAGGGATTTGGCGCGAACTGAGTAGCGTCCGAAACGCAATCCAGGGAACCTCTCGCGTTAGCGTGTGGCTTATTGGAGTCTGGCCCCCCGGAAGGCGGTCTTTTGGATTCAAAGACTTAGAGGCAGTTCGACGCCAAGTCTTTGAGATAAAAGGAGTTACTTGTAAGATATTTTGTTTTGTTGGAGTTAGGGTAGATCTGGTGCAGTCCCGACGAAAAGCGTCGACCACCGCGAACACCACGATTCATGAATTGGCGGAAGCGAGTGTGAGTCGAATCCGCACACAAACGTAAATTCAACAACATGCAGGGACACGGATGGCACCGAAGTACATGAAAAGCAGTGGTAAAGCAACAAAAGGATCGCGAATGGATCGCAGACTTGGCGGCTGGGTGTAGTGCACCCCTGTAGAACTGGACACGGAAGTTAGTTAGGCTTGGGGCTTCCGCCAGGAGGCGAGAATGTCGAGAAAGCCCAGGATCTGAGTCTGGACAAAGAGATGTTGAAAGCGGTGATCGCAAAAAACGGCTGGAGCTCGTAGATCGGCGGTCGGACGCGAACTGGCTGCGGGAGGAGTACGTGGTGGCCAGTGAGCGCCGGGTTTGTGAGCTGATGGTGATGTCGGCATCGAGTTATCGCTATCGCACGGTGCGGAGCGATGAAGCATTGCGGGAGCAGTTAGTGGAGTTAGCGCGGTCAAAGCCGCGGTATGGCTATCGGCGGCTGCATGTGCTGTTACGACGAGGTGGCGAGCGGGTGAATCACAAGCGGGTGCATCGGGTGTACCGGGAGGCGGGATTGATGATCCGGCGGAAGAAGCGGAAGCATTGCG
>JAYUJG010000318.1:0-3441 GCA_043765355.1 Acidobacteriaceae bacterium
TACCAATCCCGATTTCACACCGAATAGGATGCAGAATGCAATTGGCGAACCAAAGACCGAGCGATTTCAGGGCTCCGGATTCCATAAGTTTATGGTCGAGACGCGGGCCGGGCAGGGTGCCCAAGGCTCCGTTTTGAACAGGCTAAGTGTAATCCTTTCAGCGTGATGTGAGTTAAAAAAAACGGAAATGCCGGGATTCCTCTTGTGGGTCGGCTCGCCGCATTAGCGAAGCGACCTCCCCGATTCGAGTGCAAACTTTTGCACTCGGGAAGCTCACTTCCGAACGTCGGGGTGCCCATCCCCAATCCAGGCACCAGGTTACCGGCGGTGTCGGAGTCCGGTTGAGACTTGCAAGAAGGCAACCCTGTTCCGCCCGATTCGGGAAGGCTGGCCCCTTCCGGTCTGCGTGTCCACCCAAAGTTTTCCACGTCGTCTCGTAAGCATCGGAGTTTCTTACCCTTTAGCAAACCGGCGGTTTGGCTGTGCCGTTGCATTTACCGTTTCGCCGTAGCGACGAAGCTGGAATAAGACGAAGGAGGAAAAGCAACATGGTCGATCTCAACGTCATAAAAATCACTCCGCGGGATGAGGACGTACTCCGCTTGCTGGGGCAAGGGTGCAGCAACAAGGAAATTGCACGCCAGCTCAGCATCAGCCCGCGCACCGTCAGACAGCATCTGTGCACGCTGTTCTTGCGCGCAGGGATCAAACAGGGCCGCAAACGCGTCATCCTGGCCACCGCAGTTTACGAAAAGGAGCAACGATGCAACCGCCGCGAGATCGCTTAACTTCGAAGGAGCGGGTCGTGGCTACGCTGGTGTGGGAGGGGCTCACGAATCGCGACATTGCAGATCGCATTCACACTAGCGAGCAGATCGTAAAGAACCACCTGCGCGGCGCGTTTGACAAACTGGGGGTGTGGAGCCGCTTGGAATTAGCGCTCTATGTTGCGAGCCACGGCGGAGCTGCCTGGAAAAACTCAATTTTGAACGCCGAAGGAGAGCCCAGGTTCGCAAGCCCAATTGATGGAATCCCGGCCTAGTCCGGGTTCGGAACCTGCGAAACTGCGGCGCAGCGCCAACAGTTTCGCAGGACCACGAGCACTTCGGATTCAGCGATCGCAGATTGCCCGGTGCCGAAGCACCAGCAGTCGATCTTTTCTGGAACGGTTACCGCGGCTGTTGAAAGGGGAAGCGCGGAATCTTGGCGAGGTACGCCTCTAGTTTTGCGCGCTCCGCCGCCGCGAGGCCCGTGAACTGTAGGCCCATGCCAAATCCCGGTCGTATGTTGCTGACCACGGCATCGCTTTGAACTTTCACCGAATCCAACCAGAGGCCAATTTTCACCTGCGTTCCTTTGCGCAACGGCATAGGCATGTCGATAAAGCACCCTCCGACGCTCACGTCGGCGACGCCCACCATGATCGGTGCCGCGTGTCCTTCGGGGTGTAGCTCCGCGGACGCCACGCAGCGAACTCGGGGAGCGACCCGGCGCTCGTTCGAGGACGGTCCGGCGTAGTGGTCCAGGATGGGCGTGGGCAGCGGGAAATCGAAGATGGTGCGCTCCGGTGAGTAGTTCTCGAGGCCAGCTTCCCAACGGGCTCGGCCGCTTGCGGAAGGCTCTCGCGGCACCACCCACTTCACCCGGTAGCGTGTCTTTTGATCCTTGTAGCTCACCGACACCGTATCTTCGATCTTGAGCGCGACGGATAGGCCCTGTACTCGGAGGCCATGTCGACTGGCGTCCAGAGCTTCCACTTTGTCGGCAAAGGGGTGCCCATTGACATCCGTGCCCAGGATACGGACATCCAGCTTTACGGGTTTTCTTGGCTCTCTGCGCTTACCCATATCGCTGCCCTCGGAGGGGAGTGCTCCATTTCGATCGGACCAAGCGGGATTGAGCCATCCTAGCCCTGGTGCAGCGATAGGCCAAGTGCCGACTTGCGCAACCCACTCGGCAACGCCGTGGTGCCGGCTTAAGACCGGTGGCAACGGCGCGCCGCGAAATATGGGACGCTCTGGTGGCAATACTCTGCAACCGTTTGCGGCTTACCCGGAGGCCTCCAGCGAGGCCCAATTCTAAGTGACTGTAAAGTATGGAGTTAGCGGAGACCGTGCGGTCTCCTAAGTGCTCCATACGAGCGGCGGGCGCCGTAGTGTCAAAATTCGGCAGCGGAACAGCGGGAACCCATGGCCTTTACCGAAATCTTCTGGATGGCGTGCAACTCGACCGAAAGCACTCGCGTGGAGTATGGGCCTTATGCCAGCCGCGCCGAGGCCGAGGCCACGGCCCGACGAATGCAGTTGGCCTATCTACTGCGCTATGAGCACGTCGTAGGGGAAGACGACGAAATTGAGGACGTGCGCTCAATCTTTATCGAGTTCGGAAGCCACGCCGTAACTGCGTCCATGCCCTTGCCCTTGCAGTGGCATACTCGTTGTGCCTCCTGCGGGCTGAGCGCAGTGCATGATAAGAGTTGGCAGGCCGAGGTCTGGGCTGACATCCACGAATTCGAGAACTCGCGCCACAAAGTTCGCCTGTTCGAGCGCACCGAAGCCCGCGGCCTGCGTGAAATTTCCCACTGGCGACAGCAGAGCGCCTAAGTCGTCAGGAAATCGATCCCCGTTACGGTAGAGGAGCTTCTGCTGCTCCGACATATTTGTCGGCCCCGCCGTAGTAGAGCAGCAGTCGTTTGTGGTCTGCCTTCGATTCCTCGATCGATTCCTCAATCAAGCCTTCGACAAATACCACATTTGGAACCTGTCCAGCCTTCTCCCAAGGCAGCTCCGGTGAGAACAACGGCTCCTCGCTGCGAGACAGCACCTTGCGCGGGTCATGGCGGTCAAACACCGCGATGCCCGTTCGATAGACCAGGTGTTCGTCCGCGCCGTTGTAGATGAGCACGATGCCTTGCTTGGTCAGGAGGGGTGGCGGGCCGGGCTCGACGACGCGTTCATCAAAGCTTCCGGGACGACGCGGAAGAACTGGGGTTTTCGTGGCTTCTGTCCAGTGGATGAGATCGCTGGAATACGAGAGGCCCATTTCGTCTTTGTTGTCGGCGGACGTCCCCAGCCAATACATCCAGTATTTCCCTTGAATCTTCCTTGGGAGGATGGCTCCTGATTTCGTCCATCCCGCATTCCAGTTTCCCTTGTAAGCGGGCAGGAGAATTCCTTTTCGCTCCCAGTGAATGAGATCGCGGGAAGTGGCGAGGCACAACTGCGCATCCCTTTTGTTGAAGCCGGTGTAGGTCAGGTAGAACGTCTTGCCGATCTTGACGAGCCGGGGATCTTCCACACCGCCGTTGGCTTCATAGGGAGCTTCGGGAGACAGCACGGGCTCGGCCCTGCGCGTGAAATGCAGACCGTCGTCGCTCGAGGCATAGCCCAGGCGGGAAGTGCCTTTCGCATCTTGCGCGCGATAGAGCATCACAATCTTGCT